>JBIPME010000107.1:0-6418 GCA_044369275.1 Rhodoferax sp. | reverse complement strand
GAATATAGACCGCAAAACCCAGTCGACGCACCCAGGCCCCGTCGATACATCCAATTGTTGAAATTGCAGCAAGCCACTTGCGGGCAAATATCCCCTGCCCACACACAGGTATAAATTCTTCATAGAACCCAATGCTCCTTCTTTATAGTCGGCCCGCTTGCTCTACCAGAGCGCCCGAGCATCTTGATAATCCGCACTATAACCTCAAAAATGATAAAAATAATTCTCATTGAATTCATTTTTGAATACGATGCAGCGCAACTCGACTCAGCAGCATGAGAAATCCACGGAAAACGGGAATGACCAACGGGGAGGGTTTTTTGTGCAGGTTATCCAACGAGCGCAAGGGGCAAACGGGGTCTCCCAACTACCTTGCAAGGCGCTGCGGGAGCGCCCCTATCGCAGGCCTAGCGCGAGGTCAAGCGGCCCGCATCAACCCACAACCTGCCCATCTTCTTTGCGAAAAGCAGCCAACTGCGGGCTGGGCAAAATCGCCAGCACGGCTTCGCTGGGGCGGCACAGTTGGGTGCCTAAGGGGGTTTGCACGATGGGGCGGTTCATCAAAATCGGGTGTGCGACGATAAAGTCCAGTAAGGCATCTTCGCTCCAACTGGGGTCGCCCAAGTTGAGTGCGTCGTAGGGCGTGCCTTTTTGGCGTAACACGTCGCGCACGGTGATGCCCATGGCCTGCACCAAGGCTTGGAGCGTGGCTTTGTCGGGGGGCGTTTTTAGGTACTCCACGATGTGGGGCTCATGCCCGCTGTTGCGGATCATGGCCAAGGTGTTGCGTGAGGTGCCGCATGCGGGGTTGTGGTAGATGGTGATGGTGTTGCTGTTCATGTTGTCCTTACGTGAATGTTGTGTGGTTGTTGTGTGGTTGTTGCGTGGATATTGCGCGGGTATTGGGTGGGTATTGGGTGGGTATTGGGTGATTATGGCGTGATTGTTATGTGCATTTTGTGCGGATGCAGCCATCAAATCCATGGCTTAGATGGCCATATTAGGCTTTCAGGCGCTCCCGCAACTGGGTTTTAAGTACTTTACCGTAGTTATTTTTGGGCAGGCTGTCGACGATTTCATAGCGTTTGGGCCGCTTGAAGCGGGCTATCTCTGCCAGGCAATGGGCATCGAGCTGAGCGGTGTCTAACGAGGCACCGGCCACGGGCACCACAAAGGCCACTACGACCTCGCCCCATTCGGGGTCGAACGCGCCCACCACGCCCACCTCCGCCACGCCGGGGGCGCTGAGCAAAACTTCTTCGATTTCACGCGGGTAAATGTTGGAGCCGCCGCTGATGATCAGGTCTTTGCTGCGGTCCTTGAGGGTTAAGAATCCATCGGTATCCAAGGCCCCCATATCGCCCGTCCAAAGCCAGCCGTCGCGCACCGCAGCGGCAGTGGCTTGTGGGTTGCGCCAGTAGCCCGCCATGACGCTGTCACCCGCAATGAGCACCTCCCCAATCTCGCCCGTGGGCAGGTCGCAGCCCAAGGCATCTACCACGCGAATACGCACCGGCGTTTGCGCCACGCCAATGGAGGCGATGCGCTCGGCATAGCGCGGGTGCCCGCTATCGGCGAGGTGCTGGCGCGACAACACGGTGCCGACCATGGGGCTTTCGCCTTGTCCAAAAATCTGCACAAAGCGCGGCCCCATGGCGCGCAAGGCCCGCGCAATGTCTGCCGCATACATGGGTGCCCCGCCGTAGACGATGGTTTTGAAAGACCGGGCGCAGTCCTGCGCTGTGTAACCCGCAGCCTGCGCCTGTTCGACCAAACGCTTGACCAAAGTGGGGGCTGCAAACATTGACAAGGGCCCTAGTGCTGCGCCCAGCGCAAAGAGCTCTGCCGCATCAAAGCCGCCCGAGGCAGGCACCACGTGCCGGGCCGCGGCCATGAGGTGGGCAATCGCGTACAGGCCTGCACCGTGCGACATGGGGGCGGCGTACACCATGGCGTCTTGGGCGGTTATGGCGTCCACATCGCAAAAGTAGCCTAGGCCCATGGTCATCAAATTGCGGTGCGTAATCATCACGCCCTTGGGGCGGCCCGTGGTGCCGCTGGTGTAAAACAGCCAGGCCGTGTCCGACAACTGGCGCGGCACAATGTGGGGCAAGCCATCGCCCGTATCCAGCCACTGCGTGGTTTGCGCGCTGTCGGCGTCTGCAATGCCATCCAGGCCCTGCAAAGCGGCCCTATCGGGCAGCAAGTCTTGGCTGACAAAAGCCCAGCGGGCCTGGGCGTTGTCCACAATCCACTGCACTTCTTTGAAATGCAGTTTGGCATTCACCGGCACCACCACCAAACCGGCCCACCAAGCGGCAAAAATAAACTCCAAGTAACGCGGGTGGTTGCGCATGAAAATCAGCACCCGGTCGCCGGGCTTAAGCCCTTGGGCCTGCAAATGCCGCCCCAGCCGGGCACTGCGCTGGGCCCATTGCGCGTAGGTGGCACGCAGTTGGGTGCCTTCCAAAATCGCCTCTCGGTTGGGCGCGCTTAAAGCGATGCGTTCTAGCAAATGGGCCAAATTCATGGGTAAAAATTCCTTAGCATGGCATTAGCACAAGCCTGTGCAAGCCTGCGCTTGGTTGGATTTTGATTGGGTATTGGTTGGGTATTGGTTGGGTTTCTGGCTGCGTAATTTCAGGAAAGCCGGAAATCAGCGTGGGCCGTTGACACCGCTGCCAACTGTACCCCCATTGGCTTTATTCACTGTACCCCCTTTGGCGTTATTATTTGCTCCCTGAAGCTCCGAGGCTCCGCATTCCATCTTTAGGGGCGCACCATTGGAACTTCATCCAAAGCACTTTGAACCCATAGCGCCCGCCCTTTGGGGCAGGCGCTGCCAAACCACCAGAGCCAAGATGCCTACACCCCTCGTTTCACGCACATCGCCACCCCACCGCGCATTGGCGGCATCTTTGGACAGGGGTTGCTAGGTATGTATTTTTTACACTGGAAAAAGCATATGTTCAGAGCCCGCTTGGGGCTTTCGTTTGGCATTTTGGTGGTGCTGGTGTCGCTGCAGTTTGCGTGGGTGCTGTGGTTGGTGCATTTGTCCGAGGTGGACCGTGCGCGTAGCTTGCGCGCCAAAGATGCCTTGATTCAATACACGGACTTGGGGGCCAATAAGCAGCGCTTGAAGGTGTGGTTTGCGCAGTACCTGCTGACCGATCAAGCGCCGATTGCGTTGCGCGATGGGTATTTGGATTTGATGCAAACCAGTTTGGACGTGCTTGAGCGGCTCTACCGCGAAGATACGCAAGACCCCTCGGCCTTGCCCAGTGAGCGCGTTTCGCGGCACACTTTGGATGCGCTAGTGACCAATTTTTCGGCGTTGCGCAGCAGTATTTTGCAGGCCCAACCGCATATCGTGGCCACCAATCCCAACAAAGAGCGGGCAGCGGTATGGGCGGAGATGATCGGGGTATTTGACATGTCGCAAGGCCAAGATATGCGCATTTTGATTGCCGATGCAATCTCTTTGCAGGGTGTGCACAGCCGCGCTGCGGAGGATGCGGCGCAGGCCAGTTTGCAGAGTTTGCGCATGGTCTCGGTGTTCAGTGTGTTGACCACGGTGGCGCTGTCGTTCGCCTTTGTGGGGTATTTCACCGCCGATATACGCCGGCGCTTGCATCCGCTGCTAGAGGGTACGCAGGCTTTGCAGTGGGGCAATTTAACCCACCGCATTTCCCCCGTGGGCGAAGATGAGTTTGGGCTGTTGGGCCAAAGTTTAAACCGCATGGCCGATGAAATTCAAACCCATCGTAGCAACGAATTGACGCAGCGCCAGCGCTTGGAGCTGGCGGTAGAAGAGCGCACTTTGGCGCTGCACCAAACGAATGAAAAGCTGCGTGCGATTGATGCGCACCGCCGCCAATTTTTTGCCAATGTGAGCCATGAGTTGCGCACGCCCACCGCGGCGATTTTGGGGGAATCTGAAGTCACCCTGCGCCGTAGCGGCCACCCTGAGGCGGTGTACCAAGAGACCTTGCGCCGCGTTGCCGACATTGCACGCCAACTGGGGGGGCGCATCAGTGAGTTGATGCAGTTTGCGCGTGAGTCGGAGCGTCCAACTGACTACGACAAAGCCCCCGTGGCGCTGGCAGCTTTGGTGCACAACGTGGTGCAGCGTTTGGAGGCGCTGGCCATTCAGCAGCACAACACCGTGGTCTTGCTTGGGGTGGTGCAGCCACAGTGGCAGGTGTATGGCAATGCAGAGAAGTTGCTGCAAGCGCTGTCGATTGTGGTGGACAATGCGATTCGCTACACCCCCGCAGGCGGACGCATTGAACTTAGCGTGGCAGAAGCTAGCAAGGTCTGGCGCGTGCAGGTGTCGGACAATGGCATCGGCATTCAAGCCCAAGAAGCGCAAGCCTTGCCACAACGTTACTGGCGCAGTGAACGTGCGCGCCGCATGCGCCCTGACGGCATGGGCTTGGGCTTGTCGATTGCGTCAGAAATTGTGGGTGCGCACGGCGGCACGCTGGCTTTGCATCCGCGCGACCCACAGGGGACGCTGGTGTGCATCGATTTACCCGTTTATTCAACCGACAAAGAGGAATTCAGCGATGCCACAAATCTTGGTGGTTGAAGACGATGCGCGTGTCTCGGCTTTTTTAAGCCGGGGCTTGCGCGCAGAAGGTTATACGGTGGCCGTGGTAGAACGCGGCGATTTGGCACTGGAGGCGGTGCGCCAGTACAAGCCCGACATGCTGCTGCTCGATGTGATGTTGCCGGGCATGAACGGCATTGCGGTGTGCCAAGAGCTGCGCGCAGCCCAGCAGCAGATCCCCATCTTGATGCTCACCGCCATGGACACTTTGGAAGACAAAGTGACCGGCCTGCGTTGCGGTGCCGACGACTATCTGACCAAGCCCTTTGCGTTTGAAGAGTTGTTGGCCCGCATGGAAGTATTGCTGCGCAGAGCCCGCACCACGGGCGCCTCAGCGGTGGCAGGGGTGCGCAAACTTGAACTCAGCGACGTGGTGTTTGATTTGGATCGCATGCAGGTGTTTCGCGATGGCCAAGTGCTGGGCATGACGGCCAAGGAGTTGGCGCTGCTGGAGTTGTTAATGCGCCACCCCGGCAGGGTGTTTAGCCGGGAGCGGATTTTAAATACCGTGTGGTGTGTGAGTGAAGATCCGTTGACCAATGTTGTAGATGTCTACATTCGCCGCTTGCGCAGCAAAATTGACGAGGGGCGCAGTGCCCCTTTAATCCACACCCTGCGCGGTTTGGGCTATTGCATGGAGGCAGATCGCGCAGGTACGGCTTGACTGCTCTGCACGCGAAGCCTGTGCGCCGTAGCAGAGAAGTTCTTTCACGTTAAGCTACCCCCACTTTGCCAAGCCTTTCACTGGCGTTTGGGCTTGGTGGGCTTGGTTGAAGCGACTTCAACCAAGTAGCTTCTTTGCTAAGTTGCTAAGTTGCTTAGTTGGTATAAGGCAGCGAAGAGTGGTGCAACACGATGCGGACGGTGCCGGTATCGTCTTTCTTGAACGTCCAAGACTTGTCCACCGTGGTGACTTTGCCGTCTTTGTCCGTGATCATGACTTTGCCCATCGTGCTGGCCACATCGCCATTGATAGAAACTGCGGCGTTCTCGACTTCCACTTTCTTCCAACCTTTGAGCGCAAAGCCTGTGTCTTTAGGGTACTTGGGGTCGTTCCCTACGAAATAGGCCAATGCCCCTTCTTTGGTGGTGCGAAAGGTTTGCGGCGCGGTGGTCAAGGTAGGTTTGAACAGCACGGGACCCAAGTTATAGCCATAGGCCGCATCCAGGACCGCATTGGCCGTGGCTTTGGCCTTGATAATACCGCCACTTTTGTAGTCGTCGCTGATTTTGACCAAGGCATCACCCCAGGCTTTTTGCGCATTTTGAACTTCCACGAGGGTGATATTGCTGTTGTAAACCGCGCCTGTAGACGCTGCTTGCGCCCAAGTGCTGTTAGCGACACCCAGGCTTAAAGCCATTGCCAGACTCAGAGAGAGCAGGTGTGTGTTTTTCATAGAGGACCTTTCAGTAGTAGATGCAAAAAAAGCGCGTGATGCATTCCTAACACGCTGCTGCTATTGCAACGCAGTTACTAAAAAGGCATGTGAACCGTTCATGAAGCACAGTGAAACCGCACATTAACAGAACATGAACAGCCCTTTTTCAACAAAGCCTAGGTCACGCCCCCATGGGGCCAAACGCAGCCCAAGCCAGGCTTGGATTGGGGTAAGCTCTTTGGCATGCAGACCCCACTTTCCGATCCAGCCACCCCACCCAATCCAACATCCAATCCAACACCTCCCCATCCCAACACCCAGCCGACACCGCCCCCCACGCCCCACGCAGCACCCGCATCCAGTTCAGATTTATTTTGGTCTTTTTCCATCTTGGCGTTACAGGGTTTTGGTGGCGTGCTGGCCGTGG
>JBIPME010000106.1:0-6449 GCA_044369275.1 Rhodoferax sp. | reverse complement strand
GCTTTTTTCATGGTCAACGCAATGTCTTTGGCGTCTTTGACCAAAAAATTGTGCTTGACGATAGGCCGTGTGATGCCCACGGTATCGCACTCTTGGAACGCATCTAAACCAATGGCATGGGTTGGGACTTGCCCGGTGATGATGACCATCGGGATGCTGTCCATGTACGCGGTGGCAATGCCCGTGACCGCATTGGTGGCACCAGGCCCGGAGGTAACCAAAGCCACGCCCACGTCACCCGTAGCCCGGGCATAACCGTCTGCCGCATGCACAGCCGCCTGCTCATGGCGCACTAAAACGTGCTGAATCGAGTTTTGCTTGTAGAAAGCATCGTAAATATGCAACACCGCACCGCCGGGATAACCCCAGATAAACTTGACGTTTTCGGCTTGCAGCGCCTTGATGAGGATCTCTGCACCCCGTAATTCGGGCACCGCAGAGGACGATTTGGAGGCCGCAGAAGCAGCCGAAGTGATTTCAGTTTTTGACATTTCCATGATGAACCTTTGTGAATTTCTCTAACGAAAAACCTTGGGTGCCCCTTCGCAAACATTTTTGGTGCAGCGTCGGGACTTAAGAATCAAACCATGGGCGCACCACATATTGCGCCGAGCCTGATCCCGTTTGCCTTTTGATTTGCAGCGCGCATTATCGCACTGCCCTATGCCAAACCTGACGTGCCCTATAAAAAATCAAATTTTCAATGCGATAATTGCCGATTTTCTAGCTGAGATACTGCTGTTGGCTTCTGAATTTGAGTTGTCTGAGTTTCTTAAAAGCGTTGAAAGCCGTGCTTTTAAACGATCGCTCTACCACGTGCGCAATGAAGCCGCTGCCTTGGACATTGTGCAAGACAGCATGATGAAATTGGCCGAACACTACGGCCACAAACCCAAAGATGAGTTGCCAATGCTGTTTCAGCGCATCTTGTCCAATTGCACGCTAGACTGGTTTAGAAGCCAAAAAACCCGTAACGCCTTGTTTTCGAACATGAGCGACCTCGAGGGCAACGACCCAGATGCAGACTTCGATTTGCTAGAAATCCTACAAAGCGCCACGTCCTCAGAGCAAGGGCAAAGTGCTGAAAATTTAACCGAGCGCGCGCAGACGCTGCGCGAAATCGAAATTGAAATATTAAAACTCCCTGCACGTCAACGCGAAGCCTTTCTCATGCGTTATTGGGAAGAGATGGACGTGGCGGAAACGGCTGCGGCTATGGGGTGCACCACTGGCAGTGTCAAAACCCATTGCTCACGTGCAGTGCATACCTTGGCGCAGGCCTTGCGAACCAAAGGAATTGAACTATGACCCAACTACCAAAACTAACTACGCCAACTACGCCAGCAACTGAAAACGAAGAAAACACCTTTGGCCAAGCCTTGGCAGCGCGGCTAGATGCCTCCACCGATGCTTTGCCCCACGCCGTGCGGGAGCGGCTGAAGTCCGCTCGGGTGATGGCGGTGTCCCAACGCAAAATTGTCAATGTGCAAAGCGCGGCAACTGGCGTGGCGCACGCCTCCAACAGCACGCTCACCCTGCACCCCAATGACCGCATGGGCCTGTGGCAGCGCCTAGGCTTCGTCTTGCCTTTGCTACTATTGGTCTTGGGCCTGATTGCCATCGATGCCATACAAGACGATTTGAACGCCAATGAGTTTGCCGAAGTCGACACCCAGCTGCTCAGCGACGAGTTGCCACCTGCTGCGTTTACCGACCCGGGTTTTATGCATTTTTTACGCATTAACCAAAACAACTAATTCGCATGTAGCGTGTCCGTGGCCCATTTTTTGATTGCTTTGATGACTTTGATGAATTCCCTGAAACGTTTGAGGCATCTAACACGTCCTCGGGCGCTGCACGTCCTCCTAGGACTAGGTGGTGTATTAAACCTGCCTGCTGTGGCCCAAACGGTAGCGCCAACCAGCCCCGCAGTGGCTGCGCCAGTGTCTAGCAGCGCTGCCGCCGCATCGTGGTCTGCGCTGCGCCCCGCCCAACAACAGGCCTTAGCACCGCTTGCACCCCATTGGCAAACGCTCAGCGATGGGCAAAAACGCAAGTGGCTGGCGATTGCCAGTAACTTTCATACATTGTCGCCCTTAGAGCAGAGCAAAATTCACCACCGCATGGTGGAGTGGGCCTCACTCAGCCAGCAAGAGCGTAATCTGGCACGGCTGAATTTCAACCAAAGCAAAACGCTGCCCATCCAAAATCGCACCTCCAGCTGGGAGGCTTACCAAGCACTCAGCCCAGAAGAGAAAAAACAACTCGCCAACAGCGCCCCCGTGCGCGCCCCTTCGGGGGCTGTCGTGGTTACCAAACCCATTTCCCCAGACAAATTAACGCAGGTGCCCGTGACGCGGCATACGCCCCCCGAGCAACGCGCCTTGGTGAGCCCCAACACGCCCAACAAAGGCCCCGCAGCTGCCCCTGGCAAACTGGCGTCAGGCGCTGTAGCCGCCAGTACCCCCACCACGCAAACCAGTTCACCCGCGCCTAGCAAACCCTAACCTCTCACTCACCGATCCCTAACCGATCTTCGTACATGCCCACACCATTGCTTGCCCCTAGCTTACGTATTCGCATGGCCTGCTGGCTTTATGAAGGTTTGCTGCTGTTTGGCGTCATTTTTTTACCCGCGTATCTGTTTGCTTCGCTGAGTCAAACACGCCATGCATTGGAAAACCGCCACTTGTTCCAAGGCTTTATGTTTGTGGTGCTGGGCATTTACTTTGTTTGGTTTTGGGCCAAGGGCCAGACCTTGGCCATGAAAACTTGGCGCATCAAACTGGTGGATGCGCAAGGAAATCCCGTGAGCCAAAAACGGGCTTTGTTACGCTACACACTGAGCTGGATTTGGTTCATTCCCCCGCTGGCCTTGGTTTTTCTGTTGCAACTACCCATCCAAATGCTGTTCACCATTCCTCTGGGGTGGATTGTTGTATGGGCCGTGTTAAGCCGGTTGCAGGCGCAACGCCAGTTTTGGCATGACATTTGGGCGGGCACGCGGCTGGTTAAAACTTCTGCGTAATCACAGCCGCCATGCCCATAGCAGGGGTAACAGCAATCGTCTACCGCCCGCTCGAATTTGCAAATTTACCCTCGAAATAGCTATTTAAAACCTATCCCACCGGCTTATGTCAAACACAAACAATAAAACATGGACCAACCCTCAAAAACGCGCCGTCGGGCTGCGCCGCTGGTGGGGGGCATTAGGCTTTTCTGCTGCAGGACTGCGTGCGGGCTGGGCGGAAACCGCTTTTCGGCAAGAGGCGATTTGCGCCTGTTTCATGGTTCCTGGGGCTTTTTGGCTGGGCTCCAATTGGACAGAGGTTGCGCTGTTAGCGGGAAGCATCGTGTTCTTGATGGTGGTAGAACTGCTCAACACCGCGCTAGAGGCGGTGGTAGACCGTGTGGGGCCTGAGTGGCATGCGCTTTCTAAACGGGCAAAAGACATGGCAAGTGCGGCGGTGCTACTGAGCTTGCTGCTGTGTGCGGGGATTTGGATTGCCGCGCTGTACCAGCGGTTTCATTGAGCGAACGGCTTTGTGAGAACAAAGCCACTATGAATGCGAAATGGGGGTGAACCTTGCTTTCGCGCAGGCTTTAACCGCCCCCTCCCCGCAACAGCGCCCCCAGCAACAGCCCCCCCATTCAAGAGGGGTAGCCCAACTTCCAACGCATGGGGTTGATTTCAAAAATCAGCAAGCACGCAAGGACGATCAAACCCGCCCCGACCCACAAGACCAAACCAGTGGCTTCACCCAATAGCAAAATGGCCCACAAGACGCCAAAGCCTGTGCTTAAAAAAGTGGCGCTTTGTGCAGCCATCGGCGGGATGTACTGCATGATGCGCAAGTAAATCCAGTACGCCAACCCTGAAGTAAAAACCCCCATGAGACTTACAGCGGCAAAGGCTGGCAAAGAAAAATGCGCCTTGGGTAAATCGTACAGCGCACCGGGCAGCATCAGCAACAGGGCCGCAGCATGCATGCCCGCGGTAACCGCCAAAGGCTCCATGCGCAAGATGGCTTTTTTAAGGTAGGGGGTAGACACGCCGGAGAGTGCCGCGCTTGCAATGCAAATGAGGGCGCCACTGACCAAAGCGGGGCTGGGCTCCACCGGGCCGAGTTTGACGATAAGGCCCGCGCCCACCAAGCCCAGTAAGCAGCTGAGCATTTTGCGCACGGTGAGTATTTCTTCTTTGAGCAAGGCAGAGGCTACTGCGCTGAACATCACGCTGGTAACCGACAACAAGGAGCCATAACCCGCAGGCAAGGTCAAAGCAGAGAATGCCAGTAAAACATGGGGGCCTGCGACGGCCAAAAAACCCAGGAGCAGCAGTTCGCGCCAATGCTGTAGAGGCCAAGTCTGTTTGTACTTGCGCATGATCAGCCACAACACCAAGGTGGCCATGCCCATGCGCAGTGCAGCGGCCAAGTTGGGACCAAATTGCGGTGCTGCAATCTGGGTGAGCATAAAGCTAGCGCCCCACAGCGCAGAGAGTGCCGTCAGCTGTAACAGGTATTTGATTTTCAAGGTGGCTCTATTGTGCAAAAAATATGGGGTGCCAGCGCCGCATAAACGCTCTAAAACATAGGTTATTTACCGAATTCTTGAATGGGTTTTAAAACTATTCGCCCATTCGTACGGCCCCGATCAGCCCGTAAGTTTAACTTGTCTAGCCAAGCGATCGGGCCGCTCCAAATGGTCGAGTGGCATTTCGGTAGTGGATTTGATTCGCTGCAAGACGATGTTGGAGCGTATGCTGCTCACGCCGGGCAAGCGGGTGATTTTGCGCAGCACGGACTCGGAGAGTTCGTGCAGATTGGGGGCGACGATTTGCAGTATGTAGTCGGATTCGCCCGCTACCCGCAAGCAGTCAAGCACTTCGGCAATCGAGGCAATTTGTTGCTCGAAGGCAAGGCCTTCGTCGCCACCGTTGCGGGTCAAACTGACATAGGTGATGGCGCGCACAGCCAAACCGAGCAAGGCGGGGTCCAATAGGCTGACTTGGCGCAAGATCATGCCGCTTGATTGCAGGCGCTGGATGCGTCGGCTGATTTGGGAGGCAGACAGGTGCACCTCCTCTGCCAATTGCTGGTGGGTGGCAGTGGCGTTTTTTTGCAATGCACTTAAAAGCTTGATGTCAAATCTATCAAGCAGCAAATCGTCGATTTTGTGTAAATTCATACATGGATTATGCATAGGCTATGCAAAAGAGGGGCATTATGCAAGCATCGTGCACGTGGTTTTAGACACAATCAAGCCATCATAATTTGTTAACAAGGAGCGTTACCGTGGCCGATTTATTTGACAACCCAATGGGTTTAATGGGCTTTGAGTTTGTAGAGTTTGCATCGCCTACACCGGGGTTGTTAGAACCCTTGTTCGTGCAAATGGGCTTTACGCTGGTGGCGCACCATCGGTCTAAGGATGTGGATTTGTACCGCCAAGGGCAAATTAACTTCATTGTCAATCGCGAACCTAAAAGCAACGCCGCTTTTTTTGCCGCTGAGCATGGGCCCTGCGCTTGCAGCATGGCGTTTCGCGTTAAAAATTCACCCAAGGCGTATGCACGCGCTTTGGAGTTGGGCGCACAGCCCGTCGAAATCTCCACCGGCCCCATGGAACTGCGGCTGCCCGCTATTAAGGGGATTGGGGGCATGCCCTTGTACCTGATTGACCGTTTCGAAGAGGGTCGGTCGATTTATGACATCGATTTTGAATTCATAGCCGGGGTGGAGCGCAACCCTGTGGGTTACGGCCTGAAAATCGTCGACCACTTAACCCATAACGTTTACCGCGGGCGCATGGGGTATTGGGCTGATTTTTACAGCCGTTTTTTCAATTTCAGAGAGATTCGCTACTTCGACATCAAGGGCGAGTACACCGGTTTAACCAGCAAAGCGATGACCGCACCGGATGGCATGATCCGCATTCCCTTGAACGAGGAAGCGGGCCGCAACGGGGGCCAAATTGAAGAGTTTTTAATGCGCTTCAATGGCGAGGGAATTCAGCACATTGCCCTGCTCAGCGACGATTTGCTGGGCACGATTGACCGCATTCGCGCAGCGGGCATTAGCCTGATGAGCGCACCATCGGCCACCTACTATGAAATGCTCAAGGAGCGTTTGCCCAACCATGGAGAAGATGTTCCCGCACTGCAAAGCCGTGGGATTTTGCTCGACGGCGTGGCGCAAGGCGGAGAGCGGCGTTTGCTGTTGCAAATTTTTTCCCAAACCTTGTTGGGGCCGGTATTTTTTGAGTTTATTCAGCGCAAAGGCGATGAGGGCTTTGGCGAAGGCAACTTTAAGGCCCTTTTCGACTCTTTGGAGCGCGACCAAGTGCGCCGTGGCGTAATCCAAGTATGAAGCCCAGGCAATACCCCGCTTTAGATGCAGTGAAATAGCAACCACCACACGCAAACCACACCCAAACCACACGTAAAC
>JBIPME010000105.1:0-6453 GCA_044369275.1 Rhodoferax sp. | reverse complement strand
TATGGGGATTCAATCTAAAGAATATGCCGATGCCATGCTCAAGGCAGGAACGCCCGAAAAAATTGACATCGAACCATTGGGTACGGGCCCATTTCAGCTCATTGAATACCAAAAAAATTCGCTCATTCGCTATAAAAATTTTCCCACGCACTGGGCCGGCAAAGCCAAAATAGACGATTTAATCTTTTCCATCACCCCAGATGCAGCGCAACGTTGGGCCAAAATGCAAAAAAGCGAGTGCCATGTCATGGCCAGCCCCAACCCCGAAAATCTTGCCGCAATACAAAAAGACCCCAACATTAAGTTACTTGAGCAACCCAGCTTAAACCTGAGCTACATGGCCTACAACACAGCGAAAGCACCCTTCAGAGATGTGCGTGTGCGCCGCGCCCTTAATATGGCGATAGATAAAAAAAATATTATCAACCTTATCTACCAAGACACCGCCGTATTAGCCACAAACCCTATTCCACCCACCATGTGGGGGTATAACAGCACACTCAAAGACGAAGAATTTAACCCTGAACAGGCCAAAAAACTCCTAGAAGCAGCAGGCTATCCCAATGGATTTACAACCGAGTTATGGGCCATGCCCATTGCGAGGTCCTACAATCCAAACTCCAAACTAATGGCCGAAATAATTCAGGCTGATTTAGCCAAAATTGGAGTTAAAGCCGAAATAAAAAGTTATCCATGGGAAGAGTATGGCAAACGCATGCAAAACGGGGAACACCAAATAGGCTTGTATGGCTGGATCAGCGACAACGCCGACCCTGATAACTTTTTGCACACCTTATTAGGGTGTGAATCCGCCAGCACCTCCGGATTTAATATTGCCAAATTTTGCCACTTGCCGTTTGATGATCTTGTGATTGAAGCAAAGTATTTTTCTGAAATCAAAGACCGAACTAAACTGTATGAAAAGGCACAAATAATATTCAAGCAACAGGCCCCTTGGTTTACCATTGCACACAGCAAGCAAATTACTCCCGTGCGAAAAGAAGTATTTAATTATCAGCTTAGTCCACTGGAACGCATTTCATTTCGCACCGTAGATATTATCCAGTAAATACAAAAACCTTTGTAATTTTTAATTGGTATTTTGTATTTTTTAATTTGCAAATACCCCGTACAAAAAATTACCCATGAAAGAAATATTAAATTATGAAATTCGAAAAATACAATAGATTTTTAAAATCAACTGGCATAATTTATTTAATATTCGCAACATTTCCACCATTAACCTTGGCTGCTGGAAAAACTTTAATTTACTGCTCTGAAGGAAGTCCCGAAAACTTCTACCCTGGCATTAATACAACCGGGACTTCGCAAGAGGTAAATGCGCAAATTTATGACACTTTGATTGGATTTGAGCTTGGCTCCACTAAAATCACGCCCGCTTTAGCCGAAAAATGGAGTATCTCCAAAGATGGTTTGGAATACACCTTGCATTTGCGGCAAGGAGTCAAATTTCACTCCAATAAAAATTTCACACCCAAAAGAGACTTTAATGCCGACGACGTGGTGTTTATGATGGAACGCCAGTGGAAAGAAAACAATCCCTATTACAAAGTAACCAGTTCCAACCATGCGTATTTCATAGATACTGGCTTGAACAACAACCTGAAATCCGTTGAAAAAATCAATGACCACACCGTCAAAATAACACTGGAATTACCGGACGCACCTTTTATTACCAATTTGGCCATGCCATTTACCGGCATCCAGTCAAAAGAATATGCAGACGCCATGCTCAAAGCTGGTACACCTGAGAAAATTGACCAAGAGCCCCTTGGTACTGGCCCCTTTCAATTGGTGCAATACCAAAAAGATTCTTTGATTCGCTACAAAACTTTTGTGAACCATTGGGCCGGCAGAGCCAAGGTGGACAATTTAATTTTCGCCATTACGCCTGACCCCTCTGTACGCTGGGCTAAATTGAAAAAAGGCGAGTGCCACATCATGCCCTACCCCAACCCCGCAGACATCCCTGCGATGCGGCAAGATCCCCAAATCCAAGTTCTACAGCAAGCAGGGTTGAACATTGGCTACCTTGCTTACAACACGACTAAAAAACCGTTTACCGACGTGCGTGTGCGCAAGGCCCTTAACATGGCCATCGACAAACAAGCCATTATTGATGCGGTCTATATTGGCACGGCCATGCCAGCGATTAACCCTATTCCGCCGGCCTTATGGTCTTACAACAAATCGATTCAAGACGATGCCTTCAACCCCGAAGCAGCTAAAAAATTACTGGCGCAAGCAGGTTACCCCAATGGTTTTAGCACCGACCTATGGGCCATGCCAGTAAGCCGCCCCTACTCCCCCAACGCCAAACGCATTGCCGAACTCATGCAAGCCGATTTTGCAAAAATTGGCGTGAAAGCCGAAATTAAAAGCTACGAATGGGGTGAATACCGCAAACGCATGCAAAATGGGGAACACCAAATGGGTCTCTTTGGTTGGACCGCAGACTCTGCCGACCCCGACAATTTCTTGCACACCATGCTAGGCTGCGACTCCGCCCGAGGCAATGGCTCTAATGTGGCAAAGTTTTGCTACCTGCCTTTTGATGACGTGATACTTGAGGCCAAGCACGTTACCAAAGTGTCTGAGCGCACCAGCTTGTACGAAAAAGCACAGCTTATTTTCAAACAACAAGCGCCTTGGCTCACTATTGCGCATGCCACCCAAACCGTGCCCATCCGCAAAGATGTGCAAAACTACCAAATCAGCCCCTTGGAACACAAGGTGTTTCGACTGGTAGACCTTCAACCTTAACTTTCATGCATACCCTAGCGTGCGCGCCGTCGCGCCAAAAGCGCCGCTGCTAATCGTAAATAATTTCCGCAGTGCCCGGCTCTGCTTGGGCTTGCCAAGCGGCCAAGGCGGCATCGCTGGGGAAAAACTGCGCATCCTCGCCCAAGGCCAGCACCGCTTGGGCGCCGTTGCAAATGTCAAGGTGCTGCGCGCAGGCCACCTCCAATTGCAGGCGCACGGCCAAACCGCGCATGAACATGCCTTGCTCTGCAACCTCTTGTTGGGCGGGAAATTCTTGGAGCACTTTGGCGATGTCCGGCTGCCGATTTTGGGCGACTATGTGCAGGTACTTACCAAAGCGACAGCGCGCCGCCTCCAAGCTCCAGAGTTGTTGCACCGTAAATTGCAATCCGCCCGAAAATCGGTCGGGCTGTACTTTGCCCATTGCAATGATGAGTTCATCGTCTTTCAGCAAGTTTTTATGGGCATTGAGCAAGGCTTCGTCCGCACGCGCCTCGATGGTGCCGGATTTATCGTCCAGCTTGAACAAACCCAGCTTGCCCCGCTGGCCATTGATGACCCGCAGTTCCGTCACCAGACCTGACAAAAGCTGGGGCTCGCGGGTATCTAACACGTCCGCAATGGCACGCTTGGAAAAACGCCGCACCTCTGGCTCGACCGCATCGAACAAATGCCCCGAGAGGTAAAACCCAATGGCCGTTTTCTCTTGGCGCAGGCGCTCTTTAATACCCCAAGGCGCTTGCGCCACCAAATCGGGCTCTTGGGTGCTGGAACCGTGGTCATCCGGCCCGCCCATGTCGAACAGACCTGCCTGGTTGGCATTGGCCACGCTGGCCGCAGCAAAGTCAAAGGCACGGTCAATCGACTCCACCAAGGCCGCGCGGTTAGGCTCCAAGCTATCGAAGGCCCCCGCCTTAATCAGCGCTTCTACGCAACGTTTGTTGATGCGGCCCCGCTCCACGCGGCGTGCAAAATCAAAAAAGCTCTTGAATGGCCCCGTATCTCCACTGGGGCTGCGGCCATTGCGTGCGGCTACGATGGCTTCAATCGCTTGCTGCCCCGTGCCTTTGATGGCGCCTAGGCCGTAACGAATTTCTTGATTGGAAATAGGCTCAAAACGGTATCCACCGCGGTTGATATGGGGCGGCTCGAACACCAAGCCCATTTTTTGCGCATCTTCAAACAGCACTTTGAGCTTGTCGGTATCGTCCATCTCCACCGTCATGTTGGCGCAGAAAAACTCCGCCGTGTAGTGCACTTTGATCCACGCCGTGTGGTAGGCCAGCAAGGAGTAGGCTGCGGCATGCGATTTGTTGAAACCGTAGCCCGCGAACTTTTCCATCAAGTCAAAAACCTCATCGGCTTTTTGTTCGCTGATGTTGTTTTTGGCAGCACCGGTGCGGAAAATAGCCCGGTGCTCGGCCATTTCTTCGGCTTTTTTCTTGCCCATGGCACGGCGCAACATGTCCGCACCGCCCAGAGAGTAGCCGCCCAAAATTTGGGCAGTCTGCATCACCTGCTCTTGGTAGACCATGATGCCGTAGGTTTCGGACAGCATCTCGGCAACCAAGGGGTGCGGGTACTCAATTTCTTCGCGTCCGTGTTTGCGCGCTACGAAGCTGGGGATCAAATCCATAGGGCCTGGGCGGTAGAGCGCATTGAGCGCAATCAAATCTTCCAGCCGGGTCGGTTTGGCGTCGCGCAACATGCCTTGCATGCCGCGACTTTCAAACTGGAATACCGCTTCGGTTTTCCCCTCGGAGAACAATCGGTACACCCGCACATCGTCGAGTGGCAGGTTTTCGTAGGCAAAGTTTTCCTGGCCGGGATGCCGCTTGACAATAAATTCGCGGGCTATTTCCAAAATAGTGAGGGTTGCCAGACCCAAAAAGTCGAACTTAACCAGCCCAATCGCCTCGACATCGTCTTTGTCGTACTGGCTCACGGCGGACTCGCTGCCTGGCTGCTGGTACAGGGGGCAAAAATCGGTGAGTTTGCCCGGCGCAATCAAAACACCCCCGGCGTGCATGCCGATATTGCGGGTCAGCCCTTCGAGTTTGCGCGCCAGTTCCAGCAGGGTTTTGACATCTTCCTCCTTGGCCTCACGCTGCGCCAAAATGGGCTCTGCTTCGGATGCGTAGGTGTATTTATCGCTCTTCTTACCGTCTTCGGGCGGAAGCTGCAACGTCACATTGGTGCCGGGCTTGTTCGGAATGAGCTTGCTGATGCCATCGCAAAAGGTGTAACTCATGTCCAGCACACGGCCCACGTCGCGCACCACACCGCGCGCGGCCATGGTGCCAAAGGTGGCGATTTGGCTCACTGCGTCTTTGCCGTATTTGCTCTTGACATAGTCAATCACCCGGTCGCGGTTGCTTTGGCAAAAGTCAATATCGAAGTCGGGCATGGAGACCCGCTCGGGGTTCAGAAAACGCTCAAACAGCAAGTTGTATTGCAGCGGGTCCAAATCGGTGATTTTGAGTGCGTACGCCACCAAAGACCCCGCCCCCGACCCCCGGCCCGGCCCTACGGGGCAGCCATTTTTCTTGGCCCAGTTGATGAAGTCGCCCACGATCAAAAAATAGCCAGGGAAGCCCATTTTCAAAATGGTGTCGATTTCAAACTCCAAGCGCTCCTCGTAGCGGGGCAGCTGCTGCGCCCGCTCCTGCGCATCCGCAAACAAATGCAGCATGCGCTCTTTCAAACCCTCGTGCGAGGCGTAGCGAAAATACGCCTCCGCCGGCATGCGCACGCCATCGACCAAGGGCGTTGGAAAGTCCGGCAATTGCGGCTTGCCCAGAACCAGGCTCAAATTGCAGCGCTTTGCAATCTCCAAAGTATTGGCAACCGCGCTGGGAATGTCGTGGAACAGGGCCTGCATCTGGGCCGCAGACTTGAAATGCTGGGCCCGCGTAAAGCGGCGCACGCGCTTGGCGTTGCTTAAAATTTCGCCATCGGCAATGCACACCCGCGCCTCGTGCGCCTCAAAATCATCCGGTGCGACAAACTGCACCGGATGGGTGGCCACCACGGGCAGGTTCATGCGTGCTGCCAACTGCACTGCGGCTGCGACATGGGCCTCATCGTCGCTGCGCTCTGCGCGCTGCAACTCCACATAAAAGCGCTGTGCAAAGAGCGTGGAAAGCTGCAAGGCAACGGCATGGGCGCGCTCGGTATCGCCTTGCAACAAGGCCTGCCCCACTGGCCCGGCTTGCGCGCCCGACAGCAGCAGCAAACCCTCGTGCAACTCCTGCAACCAAGCCCACTTCACCACAGCCTGTTGCTTGCCCCCAGCCGTCACCACGTTTTGGGTGAAAGCGCGGGCAATCAGCTCCGACATATGGAGGTAACCCTGCTTGTTTTGCACCAAAAAAAGCATGCGGCTCAGGCTGTTCACCTCTGCCCCCAAGCCCTCGACCACCAGCTCAGCGCCAATGAGGGGCTTAATCCCCTTGCCACGGGCTTCCTTGTAAAACTTGACCACGCCAAAGAAATTGTTGAGATCGGTAATGGCCAAAGCAGCTTGCCCATCTTTGGCGGCGGCTTTCACCACCTCGTCGATGCGGCAGGTCGAGTCAACGACGGAGAATTCGGTGTGGAGGCGCAAATGGGTAAACATGCCGCCATTGTAGTTTTACCGTTTGCGCGGCCTCGCGTTGCACTTACGCT
>JBIPME010000104.1:0-6475 GCA_044369275.1 Rhodoferax sp. | reverse complement strand
GGCTTTGGGGCGCAACACGCCCGCTGTAGATTTTTTACGCCCCTTCTTGCGCGAGAGCGCCCTTCACGCGATTGATGCGGCCAAGCCGTCCTTGCAGGCGGGCTTGATGCTGGCCAGCGCGGACTTCATGTTCAAGTAGCGCTTCGCAGGGTGCTGCATGGGTTGTTAAATCCATTGTGAATGAATCGAAAACTGAATCGAAAATTGAATCGGAAACCTTATTTATGCCTGACCACGTTGTAAGTGAACCCCAATGGCCTGCGCAAGGCGCCTTGCAAAAGATGGCACAACAGCCCTTGCAGCGGCGTGAATTGCTGCGGTACTTGCTCGCGGGCAGCGCCGCGTGGGCTACGCCCGCCTTGTGGGGCCAGGTGGTGCAGGCCCCCTTGGCACAGGGGCAGGCCGCGCAGGGCCAGGTTGCACCGGCGGGCCGTTTGGTGCTGGTGTTTTTGCGCGGTGCCTATGACGGTTTGTCGGCCTTGGTGCCTTATGGTGACAGCAGCTACTACCCGCTGCGCCCCCATATTGCCATTGCACCCCCGGATGGCAGTGCGCAAAGCGTAGTCGCGCTCGACGCCCTGTTCGGTTTGCATCCCGCCATGGCGGCCTTGCTGCCGCTGTGGCAGCAGGGGGTGTTGGCAGCGATTCCTTGTGCGGGCTCGCCGGACCCGACCCGCTCGCACTTTGATGCGCAACACCACTGGGAGACCGGCGTTCCCGGGCTTGGCGGCAGTGGGGCTGGTTGGTTGAACACCTTGGCTGCCATGCTGCCTGCGGGCGCCTTGCAGCGTGCGGCTGGGGAGCGCGAAACTGTGCAGCTTGACACTGTGCCGCACGCTGTGGCCTCTGCGCGGCGGCCTGTGGCCGTGGGGGTGGGGGAGGCGAATCCTTTTATTTTGGCGGGCCCATCTCCCGTGCAGCGGGTGGCGCAGGGGCAAGCAGCGACCCGCCAAGGGGTGGTGGCCGATCCGAAAACGCGCGATGCCTTGATGCGGCTGTACGCAGGTTCGGACAGTCTTTCACAGGCCTTTCGGGCTGGGGCAGACAGCCGCATGCAAACGGCGCAAACCTTGATGGACCACGCGCAAGACCCTGCCATGCAAACCATGCAAACGATGCAGGCGGCCAACAATGGCGCAGGTGCAGCCCAGGGGCTGTGGTTGGACGCGCAGCATTTGGGCACGCTCATGCGCCAAGACCGCCAGTTGCGCATAGGGTTTTTGTCCGCAGGCGGTTGGGACACCCACGCCAACCAAGGCGCTTACAGCGGCGCTTTGGCGGGCAATTTGGCCAATCTGGCGCGTGCCATGCTGCAACTGCGCAAAGACTTTTCGCAGCCCAATGATGTGGTGGTGGTGTGCAGCGAGTTTGGCCGAACCAGTGCCGAAAATGGCACCCGTGGCACGGACCATGGCCATGGCAATACGCTGTGGGTGATGGGCAATGGCGTGCAAGGCGGGCGTTGGCATGGCCGTTGGAATGGCCTGTCCAAAGACCAGTTGCACGAGGGGCGGGACTTGCCGGTGCACCATGATTTTCGGGCCATTTTTGCGCAAATACTGCGCAGCAGTCAGGGCTTGGACATGCAGGCGGTGGGGCGTTTATTCCCCGGGTTTGCCTGGGACCATGGCATCAATGGCCTGATGCGCGCTTAGGTTTTTTGGATTGCTTAGCTTGCTTTGATTGCTTAGATTGCTTAGATTGCTTAGATTGCTTAGATTGCTTAGATTGCTTTGAGCGCTTAACTTTTGATTTGAAAGAAGTTCACTTCTTCGGCCAAGCGCTGCGATTGGTCAGACAGGTTGCTGGCGGAGGCGGCGGTTTCTTTGACCAAGCGGGCGTTGTTTTGGGTGTTTTCGTCGAGCTGGTGGACTGCGCTGCCAATTTGGCCCACGCCTACGGCTTGCTCGCGGGTGGCATTGGTGATTTCGGTCATCATGGTGTCTATGCGGGCTGCGTTGTTGACGATTTCTTGGATGGTGGAGCCCGCTTCGCCCACGACCAAGCTGCCTTTTTCAACCTGTTCGATGCTGGCATTGATCAAGGTTTTGATTTCTTTGGCCGCATCAGAGGAGCGCCCTGCCAGTGAACGCACTTCGGAGGCCACAACGGCAAAGCCACGGCCTTGCTCGCCCGCGCGTGCGGCTTCTACCGCAGCGTTGAGCGCGAGGATGTTGGTTTGGAAGGCAATGCCGTCAATCACGCTGATGATGTCGGCAATTTTTTTGGAGGACTCGTTAATGCCTTCCATGGTGTGCACCACTTGGCTGATCACCGAGCCGCCCCGGGCTGCTGCATTGGCATTGGCGTGAACGATGGTGGCAGCACCGGTAACGGTTTCGGAGGTGCGTTGCACGGTGGCAGAAATTTCACCCATTGCGGCCGAGGTTTGTTCCAAGGCAATGGCGCTGGCTTCGGTGCGTTTGGACAAATCTTCGGAGGCTTCGGCAATGCTTTGGCTGGACAGGTTGACTTGCGAGGCCCCATTGAGCGTGTTTTGCACAATTTTGCGTAGGCTGTATTGCATCTCTCTGAGGGTGTGCATGAGTTGCGCGGCCTCGTCTTTGCCCCACGGTGTGGGGGCGGTGCTGAGGTTGCCTTTGGTGATCTCTTTCAAGTGGTGGGCGACTTCATTGAGCCCGCCCATCATGACCTTGTAAAAGGCGAGCATCAGGTAAAAGGCGGCTAAGAGGCTCAATAAGATGAAGGCCATGTCTTTGTAGACGCGCATTTTTGCGTTTTCAACGCGCGTTGCTAAGCGGGCTTTAAAGTAGCCCATGAGCTGCGTATTCAGAGCGAATTGCTTGTCGATGGCGTTGCGGGTGGCTTGGTCAAAAGCCATCATTTCGGTGTTGGAAAGTGACTCAGTCAGTGCCTTGGTTGCGGCCAGAACAAACGCATCTAAGGAGGCGTCCACGTTGGGTTTGTCTAAAGCTTTCGTGCCATTTTTATGCTGTGACATGCCGTGTTGGTAAGACCCATCAAGGATGGGGCGTACAAATGCAATGCGTGTCAGTGCTGCTTGGACTGTTGTTTTGTAGGCCGCAACGCGGTGCAGGTGATGGCTGAGCGTCTGCACCTGGGCCATGTCCTCCATCAGTTGGGGGGCATACAAAATGGCGTAATTCATTAAGTGCGTGGTGTCTAATTCGGTGTCCTGGGTTAGCTTGGATTTGTTGGCGATTTCTTTCAACAAATCCAATGCCGCTTGGATGTAGGCAGTGTGTGCTGCGTACTGCGCATCCAAATCGCCCGAGGGGCTCTTTGCGAGCAGGCTTGCGTGCAGTTGCGCGAGCTTGCTGAAGGCGTCTTTGGAGTTGAATGGGGCGCTGTGTATTTTTTCTTGTGCCGCCACCAGCTCGTAGTCTTTTTCAACTTGCGTTTGCAGGCTTTCAAGCGCAGGACTTTTTTG
This sequence comes from Rhodoferax sp., assembly GCA_044369275.1. Classification (GTDB taxonomy): domain Bacteria; phylum Pseudomonadota; class Gammaproteobacteria; order Burkholderiales; family Burkholderiaceae_C; genus Allorhodoferax. Next base: position 3,063 of record JBIPME010000104.1, on the reverse strand, counting down.
CAGGGTTGCGAAGCGTCGGTTCTCTGCGCTAAGCACCAAGTTGAGCAAGGGGCTTGCATATTCCAAGCCCGCTTCTTCTTTGTAAATGGTGTCTAAACTGTCTTTGACCGTACCCAGCAGCTGCTGGGTGAGCAACAGAGTGGGCAGTAAAAAGATGCTGGAAATTAAAAGCGCTTTGGCTGGAAAACCAATGCCTCTGAGCACTTTGACCCCGGGTGCAAGCCAGCCGTGGTGTTGAAAAAATCCATGGAATTCATTGTGATTTGCTGACATCCGTTACCCCTGCCTGAGCCATTTATTTAAAAGTGTGTGGAGTTTAGAGAGCTTGGGTAAACGCTAAAAGCTTTTAAAAGCCTTTAGTAAGGCGGTATGGTTTTTTTTGTCGTTTTTGTCGTTTTTGGGGTACGCAATGCATCCCGCCCCCGCCCCGCTTGGTTGCGTTGCTTGGGCTGGTTGGGCTGGGTGATTGGGGCTGGGTCGAGCTTGGTGAGCGCGCAATAGCTTTTCTGCAACGGCGCGCCAAGCGCGGGCGCGCATGCAATTGCGCCAGTTTCGCTTAATACGGCTTGCTTAATACGGCCTGCTTAGTACGGCCTGGGCTGGTTTGCCAGCAGGGTGGTAGAGGTCTTGGCGGGTTAGCGGGAGCTTGGGTGCGCCTGCGCGGTGGGAGGCTAATATTTGGTAAATGCCCGTGCCGCCTGCTTCAAACTCCAGAGCGCAGCCCGCCATGTACAGCTGCCAGATGCGGTAGCTGTGTTCGCCTACCTCGCGCACGGCCGCTTCTTTTTGGGCCTCTAAGCGCTGCACCCAATGGCGCAGGGTCAGGGCGTAGTGGCGGCGCAGGGCTTCGACGTCTTGGATCTCAAATCCAGCGCGTTCCATGCCAAGTTGGATATTGCTCACGCAGTCGAGCTCGCCGTCGGGGAAGACGTAGCGGTTGATAAATTCGGTGTCTACGGTTTGGTTCCAACCTTCTTCGTCGTGGGTAATGCCGTGGTTGAGAAACAAGCCGCCCGGGCGCAGCACTTGGTGGACTTTGCCAAGGTATTCGGGCATGTTTTTCAAGCCTACGTGTTCGAACATGCCAATGCTGGCGACTTTGTCGTACAGCTGGTTGCCCTTTAAGTCCCGGTAGTCTTGCAGCGCCACGGTGACCCGATCCTCTAGCCCCAGTGTTTGAATGCGTTTTTGCGCATAGCTGTGTTGGGCATGGCTGAGCGTGATGCCGTGCGCGTGCACGCCGTGGTGCTGCGCAGCCCAACACACTAAAGCGCCCCAGCCGCAGCCGATGTCGAGCAAGTGCTCGCCAGGTTGCAGGCGCAATTTGCGGCAAATAAGCTCTAATTTATTTTCTTGTGCACGCTGCAAAGAGTCGCCCGGATTTTGAAAGTAGGCACAGGAGTAAACCCGGTGGCTGTCTAACCAGAGGCCATAAAACGCATTGGACACGTCGTAATGGAAGCGAATCGCGGCTTGGTCCGATTGGCGTGTGTGCGCCTTCGTAAAGCGCTGCACTAAGGCGGGCAATGCATGTGCCTTGTGGGATATTTTCGCGCTTCCTAGTTGCCATGCGGCCCATAACAAACGCCATTTTTTCTGCCACGGCAGGCACAGGCTGTGGAAGTAGCCCTTGAGCGCCAGAGCGCTGTAGAGGTCGCCTTCGACATCGATCTTTCCCCGAAAATACGCATCCGCCAGCAGCAGCGGGGGGTGGCGTGCGATGACCAGGGCGCGTAGCAGCAAGGGGTCATGCAGTACCAAGGTGAAGGCACTGGGCCCCGCACCGATGCGGTAGCTCTGTTGGTTCCACAAGCGCAGTGAAAAGCCGCCTGCAAAGCCTTTGAAAAGCGTTTGCACAATGTCCAGCGCAGCCTGCGTGTGGGGGGTGGCTTGGTGGGTGTTGAAGGTTGCAGGGGTGTCGGAAAACGGCATCTTTGAGCTCCTGTGCGCAAAAAGCTCAAAGATAGGGGGCGGCATTAGCGCTTTCAGTGCGTTAATGAACGAAAACGCTGTGCCGACTTGCAGCGCAGGGCTGGTTTGGGCACGGCAACAATGCATCAATGCATCAATGCATCAATGCATCAATGCATCAATGCATCAATGCATAGGCGTGCAGCTGCGTTGCAAACTAGCCAAGCAACCGTAGGCGGCTGTCAAACTCTACGCGGTCTACATAGCAGCCATGGAGATGGCGTCGGCCGCTGTTGGGGTCGAAGGCTTCGCGGCCATGTAGTACGCGCCGATTGTCAAAAACCAGCATATCGCCAGTGCCCATTTTCAAGCTCAGTCGGTAGCTGTCGTCACGCGTGAGCCGCATCAAGCTGCGGTAGGCGCGGTACCAAGGGCCTAGTTGTTCATTGCGCAGGCCGATGAGGTCGGCAATGTGCGCGCTGTAGGCGATTTCGGTGACTGCGCCTTGGGTGTCGCGGGTGATGATGGGGCGCGAGACGCGAATGTCGGCGGTAGCGTCAAAAAAACGAAATGGCACCTGCACTGTGCACAGTGTTTCAAAGGCTTGGGGGTCATTGTGCTGCAGCTGCTGTGCGAGGGCGAAGCCGTCGGCGAGCACGGAGCCGCCGCCTTGGGCCTCGTTGCGCAGGCAGTGCAGGAATTGAAATCCAGGTGGGAGTTCTTGGTTGGGCAGGTCGGTGTGCAGGGGCAATTCGATGGCGGTGTAGGCCAGGTTGTTGGGGTCGGGTTTGTTGCGGACTTCAAAGCTGACGCCAAAGTTGGTCTCTCGCAAAAAGCCGATGCGCTTGGCTATTTGCATGCCGGTTTGGGCGTCATTGCCAACGCCGTGGACCAGGGAAAATCCGTATTGCTTGGTGTGCACTAACCAAGCTTGCAGGGCGCTGTCACTTTGCAAAATGTCGGCAGCCAAAAAGCGCTTGGGGCCTTGGGGCCAGTCTGCGGTGCGCCACGGGGTGGGCGCAATCTGGGCCGGGTCATGCCGGGGGTGGCCGGGGCGGCGTTGCCAAAGCCAGTCGGCGCTGAAGTGGCTGATGTGCCCGTCGCTTGCCCAATGCACGACCAGATTGCCTTGCGCATCGATGGCCGCATGCG
>JBIPME010000103.1:0-6479 GCA_044369275.1 Rhodoferax sp. | reverse complement strand
ACCAAGTATTCTGGATGCTGTTGGGCAAGTTTCGGCTGGGCTGCAATAGAGGAGTTCCCATCAGCGCCATGGCAGGCCGCACACGCAGCGCCGTAACTGGCAGCACCCTTGGCCAGATCGGGTTTTGTTTTTGCGGGTGCTGCTGCATTGGCGAGCGCGGAGAGGGCGGAGGTGGCTATAAAAGCGGCAATAAAAATGGGGGTTAACTTCATGGTTTGTCTATGTCAGTTAAGCAAAACTATCCCATTCTATACAATGGAACCTTGGGTTTACCCTTTAATTTAATGACCATCACAAAAAACCCACTCCCCACCAAGTCTGTTGCAGCCCTCGCATTAGGGTGGCTGCACACCGCAAAATTTCTCACCACTGCGCCGCAGTTGCATTTTTTGCCGGAACTTTCCGTGCCAGAAATTGCCTTTGTTGGGCGCTCCAATGCGGGTAAATCCACGTGCATTAATACGCTAACACAGCAAAAACAGCTGGCATTTGCTTCAAAAAAGCCGGGAAGGACGCAGCACATCAATTTGTTTAGCCTGGGCAAGCAAGGGCTGATGGACGCGGTGCTCACCGACTTGCCGGGCTACGGTTATGCCGCAGTGCCCAAGCAAGACAAAATCCGTTGGCAGCAGGTCATGGCCAACTATTTGGTCACGCGAAAAAATTTGCACGCCATCGTTTTAATGTGTGATCCCCGCCACGGCATGACCGAGTTGGATGAAATTTTGCTAGAAGTGATTCGCCCCAGGGTGCAAGAAGGCTTGAAATTTTTGGTCGTTTTGACCAAGGCCGACAAGCTAACCCGCAGCGAAGCTGCCAAGGCGTTGTCGATTGCCAAATTGCAGGCCGGCGGCGGCGAGGTGCGCTTGTTTTCCGCGACGAAACGCACTGGCGTGGAAGAGGTGGCCCAATTGCTGTGGGAGTGGACGCACGCCGCCAGCGACCCCGCCGATGCTGCACCGCAGTTGCCAGCAGAGTCCCCAACGGATTTGGACCCGCAGGTTTAAACCTGAATTTGCTCAGTACGGTGGTGTGCGCCCTTCGGGCTGGTCTTTGAAGCGTTTGTGCACCCAGTAATACTGGGCTGGCATGGTCCCAATATAGTCTTGCAAATGCAGATTCATGCGCGCGGTATCGGCCACCAGGTCCGCGCTTGGGAATTGTGCCCATGCGCGCAGCACCTCGATGTCGTATCCGGTGGCGGTCATGCGGCCCAGCACCGGTACCACCTTGGCGCGGCCCAGTTTGGCAAAGCGTGAAAGCGAGGGCACGGTGGCCGCAGGAATGCCGTAAAACGGCACGTACACCGACTCATGGGGGCCAAAATTCATGTCAGGCAACAGGTACAGCAGCCCGCCTTGTTTGAGGTTAGACAGTATGGTTTTGACGCCCGCAGACCGCCCCAATAGGCTGGTGTTTGCATAACGTTGGCGTCCCTGCAAAATCCATGCATCGGCGATGGGGTTGCTTTGGTTGGTGTAGATGGTGCTGAAGTGGCGGGGCAGTTGCTGGGTCAGGCCCGTCCAAGCCGCGTCCAGGCCGACAAAGTGTGGCGCAAAAATAACCGTGGCTTGGTCGCCTTGGAGTTCGGTTACGGCACCGGTTAAACGCAGCCGGTTTTGCGTTTTTTGGGTGTTTCCATGCCACAGCCAGCCACGGTCCAGCCAAGCTTGGGCGAAATAGACAAAGGTCTGTCGGGTTTGGCGGTCAATTTCTTGGGCTGACCAATCGGGAAAGCACAGTTGCAAATTGGTGCGAACCACACGCCGGCGCGAAGGCACCATCGCCCAGAGTACATAGCCCAGTCCACAGCCTAAGCTGCGCAACCAAGGCAAAGGCAGTCGCGCCAAGGTTGCAATCAGGCGCAGCAGCAGGTGTGTCAGCATAGTGGTGGTGTCAATGGTTGGGTGCTCAGATTAGGTTGGATTAGGTGGGGCGGCATCGCGGGGTGCTTTGTAACGTGCATAACCCCATAAATACTGGCTCGGTTGGGTTTGAATCAAGGTTTCCATGGCGTGGTTAATTTGTGCCACAGCCTGGCTTAAGTCGGTAGACAGCGCCTCAGGCAGCGTTTGAACATGGATGCGGTAGCCCCGCCCCCAACGCAGACGTTCGCCCCAAGCGAGCAGCACGGTGGCATTGGTTTGCAGCGCGAGCCGTGCAGACAGTGTCATGGTGTAGGCGGCTTTGCCAAAAAAAGGCGCCCATACGCCCTGTTGGTTGGGTGGGACTTGGTCGGGCAGCAACCCTACGCAGTTGGCGTTTTTTAAGGCCTTGATCAGTTGTTTGACACCCATCAAGCTGGTGCTGGCCGTGTGCAAACCGGGCCGTGTACGCGCCCCACTGACCAAAGTGCGCAGCCATTTTTTAGAGGGCGGGCGAAACAGTACCGTCATGGGGTGTGCGTGTTGCCCAAACTTTTGGGCATAGGCTTGGGCGGTGATTTCAAAGCATCCCAGGTGCGGGGTTAAAAACACAATGCCGCGCCCGGCTTGCAGTGCCGCTGCCACGTGCGCCTCGCCTTGCCAGTATTGGGCAACGGGGCGGCCTAGCCACAACCGTGGCAGCTCGACAATGAGTTTGCCAGCTTCGCCAATGGCGCGCACTTGGTCCCAACGGGAGATGCGTGCCTGCGCGGCGTTGTCTAAAAACCGCCTTCGGTACACGCCAGAGCTTAAAAAAGCCACCCAGCCTAAAGCCCAGCCACAGCCATGCAACAGCCAAAGGGGCAGAGAAGACAGGATTTTGAAAAGCGCTTTCATTGTGGTGGCATTGCTGGGATAAAATAATTGAGTCGCTGAGTTATGGAACTACTTGCAGGGCGACACCCACAAGGGTTGGCCTTATTTAAGGTACGCCATTGTGCCTTGTCAATTCTGGCAAAGCTGCTAAAGCGTTCGCTGAAAGCCCAAAAGCCCAAGCAACGTGTCTTGATTAACTTTTGGAGTGCATCCTATGGCAAATGACTTTCTATTTACCTCTGAATCCGTATCAGAGGGCCACCCTGACAAAGTAGCGGACCAAATTTCTGACGCGATTTTGGATGCGATTTTGCGCCAAGATCCCAAATCCCGCGTGGCCGCAGAAACCCTGTGCAACACCGGTTTGGTGGTGTTGGCCGGAGAAATTACCACCAATGCGCATGTGGATTACATCCAAGTCGCGCGCGACACCATCAAGCGCATAGGCTATGACAACAGCGACTATGGCATTGATTACAAAGGCTGTGCGGTGTTGGTGGCCTATGACAAGCAATCCAACGACATTGCCCAAGGCGTGGACCACGCCAGTGACGACCACCTCAACACCGGTGCGGGTGACCAAGGTTTGATGTTTGGCTATGCCTGCGATGAAACCTTGGAGCTGATGCCCGCGCCCATTTATTACGCCCACCGTCTGGTCGAGCGCCAAGCCCAGTTGCGCAAAGACGGACGCTTGCCTTTTTTGCGCCCCGACGCCAAAGGCCAAGTCACCATGCGCTATGTGGATGGCAGGCCGCACAGCATCGACACCGTGGTGCTTTCGTCGCAGCACAGCCCCGAGATGAGTTTGGGTGACAAGATGAAGCCCGAGTTTTACGAAGCCATTCGCGAAGAAATCATCAAGCCCGTGTTGCCTGCTGCTTGGTTGACGGAAGATACCAAGTACCTCATCAACCCCACGGGGCGCTTTGTGATCGGTGGGCCGCAGGGCGATTGTGGTTTGACGGGGCGAAAAATCATTGTGGATACCTACGGCGGCGCTTGCCCGCACGGTGGCGGTGCGTTTTCGGGCAAAGACCCCACCAAGGTGGACCGCTCGGCAGCGTATGCGGCCCGGTATGTGGCCAAAAATATTGTGGCCTCGGGCTTGGCGCGCCAATGCCAAATTCAAGTGGCCTATGCCATTGGGGTTGCAGAGCCTATGAATGTGACGGTCTACACCGAAGGCACGGGGTTAATTCCCGATGCGAAAATTGCCGCCTTGGTGAAGGCGCATTTCGATTTGCGGCCTAAGGGCATTATTCAGATGCTGGATTTGTTGCGTCCGATTTACGAGAAAACGGCAGCGTATGGCCATTTTGGACGCGAAGAGCCGGAGTTCACTTGGGAGCGTACTGACAAGGCCCAAGTCTTGCGCGATGCCGCTGGTTTGTAAGTGGGTGCACAAGCTGGTGTACGAGCTGGCGCGCCAGCGGCTGTGCATGCCGGTGCGCCGGTGTGAAGTTGGATTGGTTTTTGGATTGGGTTTTTTATGCAGCTACAGACGCAACGCTTTATAGACCGCTGGGTGGGTCAGTTGCTGTGTGCTGTAGTCTCTTTGTGGGTGCGTTGCACAGGGCTGCTGCGTGGCCCCGCACGCATGGCGCAGACGCCCCAAAACATCTTGGTCATTTTGCTCTCCGAGATGGGCAGCATCGTTTTGGCCGGCCCCATGTTTGCGCAACTGCGCCGCCAATACCCAGGGGCGCAGATTCATGTGTTGCAGCTCCAAAAAAACCAAGAAGTTTCGCGCTTGCTGGGCCTGACGCAGGCGCAGTACTTGCATGGCATCGACGACCGTTCGGGCTGGCGGCTGTTGCGTGATTTGGTATTGGTGAGCTGGCGCATGCGCCGCTTGAAGTTGGACGCGGTGATCGACTGCGAGCTGTTTTCGCGTGTCAGTGCCTTGCTCTCGTTTACCACGGGTGCTGCGGTGCGCGTGGGCTTTACAGCCCATACCCAAGAAGGTTTGTACCGTGGCAGCTTTATCAACTGCGCGATTCCCTACAACCCCTACCAGCACATTAGCAAACAGTTTTTGTCATTGGTAGACGCGCTCCAAGCGGGGCCGGTGACGCCGCGTAACAAGGCCGCGCCCACGCGCAATATGCCCGCGGATTCGGAGTTGGGCGTTGCGTTTACGGCGCAAGAGCTGTCGGCATACCGTGCGCAGCTGCATGCCGACCATCCCCAGGCCGTAGGGCGCAAGTTGGTACTGCTGTATGCCGGTGGCGGCTTGCTGCCCGAGCGTGCATGGCCCCAGAGCCATTACGCCCGCGTGGCGCAGGGCCTGTGCCACGCAGGTTATGCGGTGGGGCTGATTGGGCTCAAAGACGATGCACTGCTGGCGCAAAACCTCTTGGCCCAAGTAGGGCAGCCCAGTTGCCTGAATTTAACCGGCTACACCCGCAGCATCCGTGAATTGCTGATGCTTTTTTATGCCGCCGATTTGCTCATTACCAACGACGGCGGCCCCGGTCACTTTGCCACCCTCACGCCGATTCAAACCATGGTTTTTTTCGGCCCTGAAACGAGCAAACTCTATGGCCCTTTGGGCACGCGTAACCACGTGTTGGAGAGCGCCATTGCGTGTTCGCCTTGCTTATCGGCTTACAACCACCGCCAGACCTTTTGCGACGGTGACAACCAGTGCCTCAAGCGCATTGCGCCCGACCCTGTGCTGGCGCAGGCCTTGCAGTTTCTCAGCCGTCCAGACGGGCCTGAGGTCGGCGGTGTTTAGCTTGCGCCCTTGGGGGCAGCGCTGGATGGCCAAGTTAGGTGCCGTATTGCGCTGGGCGCAGCAGTTTCGCTACGTTCGCTTTGGCCTGGTGGGTGCCAGTGGCACGGTGGTTAACTTGTTGGTGCTCTACGTGGGGCGCGAGTACCTTTTTTCTGCGATCGAAGGGCATGGCAGCAAACCCTTTTATTCCTTGGCGTTGGCGATTTTCGTGGCCACCTTGAATAACTTCACTTGGAATCGTTTGTGGACCTGGGCGGACCGCAGTTCCGTTGTGGCGTTTCAAGCTACCCAATTCACCCAGAACGTCCCAACCGCACTGGATGCGCAGCAGGCCACCACTTTGGCGCAGACAGGTGCGCAGACAGATCCGCACTTGGTGCAGGCCAAGCGACCTTGGCTTGGGTGGCAATTTGCGCAATATGCACTGGCTTCTTGGTTGGGCATAGCCTTGCAATATGGTTTAACGTTGTGGCTAAGCGACATGATGCACTATATGCAGGCCAACCTGCTTGCCATTGCGTTGGCAAGCGTGAGTAATTTTTTGGCCAACGACCGTTGGACTTTCAGACGCCGTAAGTAAAGCAGCTTCATGCTGCCCCGCTTTTTTCGATCTCCTTTCCCCCTTTGTTGATGCGACTAGCTAGGCGCTGAGCCTGTGTACTTGCACGCTTGTGCGCTGCTACTTGCGCGTTGCTGGATTTTTATCTTTGCCAGCAATGTTTTTCACTTCGCCCCAATTGTTGTCCTGCGGGCATGAATTTATTAAATTAATTATTTTCATTTTATTTAATATTTAAATATTGAAAAAATAATAAATAGTGATTAATTTTTCTAATTTGTGTACGATTGATGGTTCGGAATGTGATTATTGTGTTTTCGAGCGCTGCACTTGCCGAAGCATGCTGTTTGGGGTGTGCGTGCATGGGGAAGACGCGCTATGCAGCCTGATGGCGTATCTAACAGCTTTTTTTTGGTTAATCGATGGTTGAAAGTATCGT
>JBIPME010000102.1:0-6483 GCA_044369275.1 Rhodoferax sp. | reverse complement strand
CTTCACGCGCCGCTCGCCGGCCTGTGCGTGGCCGTCTGCGCTGGGCAACAGGTACTTGTGCAAGGGTTTGTTCAGCACTTTTTTAGCCTGCGGCCAATGCCCCAGCACCACGGTGAGGTAGGTTTTGCCGGTCATACGCGAGCGGAATTGCGCCTGCAAATGCAGCAAAGCACTGCGCTTCTTGGCCACCAGCAAAATCCCCGAGGTTTCCCGGTCTAAGCGGTGCACCAACTCTAAAAACTTGGCCTGTGGCCGGGCCATGCGCAACTGCTCTATGACCCCAAAACTCACCCCCGAGCCGCCGTGCACGGCAACGCCCGCAGGCTTGTCGATGGCCAAGAAGGCGTCGTCTTCAAACAACACCGTGAAAGATTTGGCAGGCACATGCCGCGCCGCCTGCTGCATCGCATCGGCCTTGTCTTGCGCCCGCTCCGACACGCGCACGGGTGGAATCCGCACCAAATCGCCCTGCGCCAAACGCGTATCCGCACTGGCGCGGCCCTTGTTCACACGCACTTCGGCATTGCGAATAATCCGGTAAATATGGGTTTTGGGGACACCTTTAAGGTGGCGGGCCAAAAAATTATCTAAGCGCTGGCCTGCGCAATCTTCATCTACGCTAACTGTTTTGACCTGAGGGCCTTCTTGCATGGGATTGGCCCCTATAATGTGTTGCACTAGTGACGCATTGTAAGTAATTGATTTGGCTTGATTTTAGTCGACCATCCATTTACATCCGCACTAGAAGGTCGTTGCCGCCGTTGTTGTTGTCCCTGCGCAAACCCCATGCCAAATGCTTGGGGTGGCGCAAAAACAATACGGTCAAGCCGACGCGTTGAAACCTAATACGGAATACCCAAAGTTCAGCAACCCACGGTTGGTGAACGGATTGATACGAGATGTTTGTACTGTTGCGTTGGATTACCCTGTGTCTACCAAGCCCGGTTGCGCCGCTTGCAGACGCACGCCAACGCACCTGCAGGCGCCCACAGGCGCAAACTGCTACTGAATTTTTAGCAATCGCACAAACGCATTCCCTCGTCCCCATCCACTCGCCTACACTGCGACGCCACTTTTGACGTCACGGTTCTCCGGCAATTCCACTTCGTTTCTTTGCGTCAGTTCAGGCACCGTGAGCCCATTTGGGCGTGTACAACTGATAAAGGATGCAGTCCATGAAAAGGATGCTAATTAACGCAACCCAAGCGGAAGAACGCCGCTTAGCCATTGTCGATGGGCAAAAACTCCTCGACTATGAAATTGAAATCGAGGGTCGCGAACAGCGCAAAGGCAATATTTACAAGGCCGTTGTGACCCGGGTCGAGCCCTCTTTAGAAGCCTGCTTTGTCGACTACGGCGAAGACCGCCACGGCTTCCTACCCTTCAAGGAAATCTCCAAACAATTCTTCCAAACGGGCACCGCGCCGGGCAATGTGCGCATCCAAGACGCCATCCGCGAAGGCCAGGAACTGCTGGTACAGGTAGAAAAAGAAGAACGCGGCAACAAAGGCGCTGCCCTCACCACCTTCATCTCCCTGGCCGGGCGCTACGTGGTGCTCATGCCCAACAACCCCCGTGGCGGAGGCGTGAGCCGGCGCATTGAGGGCGACGACCGTGCAGAACTCAAAGAAGCGCTGGACCAACTCGAATACCCCAACGGCATGTCCATCATTGCCCGCACCGCCGGCATTGGCCGCAGTGCCCCCGAATTGCAATGGGACTTGAACTACCTGCTCAAACTCTGGAACGCCATTGAAGGGGCCAAAGGAGCCAAGGGCGCTTTCCTGATTTACCAAGAATCCTCCTTGGTCATTCGCGCCATCCGCGACTACTTCAACAACGACATTGGCGACATCCTGATCGACACGGACGACGTCTACGAACAAGCCCAGCAGTTCATGGCCCACGTCATGCCCGAGCATGCCGCCCGCGTCAAACGCTACCGCGACGACGCCCCCCTGTTCTCGCGCTTCCAAATCGAACACCAAATCGAATCGGCCTACGCCCGCACGGTCCAACTGCCCAGCGGCGGCGCCATCGTCATCGACCACACCGAAGCCCTGGTCAGCGTAGATGTCAACTCGGCACGCGCCATCAAAGGCGGCGACATTGAAGAAACCGCCACCCGCACCAACCTCGAAGCCGCAGACGAAGTCGCCCGCCAAATGCGGCTGCGCGACTTGGGTGGCCTGATCGTGATCGACTTCATCGACATGGAAGAATCACGCAACCGCCGCGAAGTCGAAAACCGCTTGCGCGACGCCTTGCGCCAAGACCGCGCCCGTGTGCAATTCGGCACCATCAGCAAATTTGGCCTCATGGAAATGAGCCGCCAGCGCCTGCGCCCCGCGCTGAGCGAAGGCGCCTCCATCCCCTGCCCACGCTGCGGCGGTGCAGGCCACATCCGCGACACCGAATCCAGTGCGCTGCAAATCCTGCGCATCATCCAAGAAGAGTCCCTCAAAGACAACACCGCCTCCGTCATGTGCCAAGTGCCGGTGGACGTGGCCTCCTTCTTGCTCAATGAAAAACGCACGGAAATCGCCAAAATCGAACTCAAGCAACGCATCAACGTGCTCATGGTTCCCAACAAAGCGCTAGAAACACCCAACTACCGCTTAGAACGCCTCAAACACGACGACCCGCGCTTAGACCACATCGCCCCCAGCTACAAAATGGCCGATGAAATCGAAGACCCTACCGCCGTCACACGCCGTTCCCAAGAACCCACCAACAAACAAACGCCCGTCATCAAAGGCGTACTGCCCGACGCACCCGCGCCCAAAGCGGCAGCCAAAGCACCCGCTGAAAGCGCCCCCGCCCAGCCCGCCAGCACCCCCGTTGCCACGGCGTCTAGCGGTGGTGGACTCTTCGCTTGGATCAAACGCTTGCTCAGCCCTGCCGCTGAACCCAGCACCCCAACGGTGACCCCGGCTGCGAAATCCACCACCACAGCGCCACGCCCGCACACGGACCACCATCGCCAAGGTGGCCGCAATGCGCGCAATGACGGCCGTGGTGAAATTCGTGGTGAAGGCCGCACGGAGGGACGTAACGAAGGCCGTAACGAAGGTCGCAATGACATGCGCCACGACGGTCGCTCGGAGCTGCGCACACCGAACAAACCCATCCGCAACGCCCGCCCAGAGCGCCAAAACGGTCCCCAACGAGAGCGCAACGACATCGGGGCCAAAACAGACCAAGCCGCGTTAGAAGACACACAAAACGCCCGTGGAACGCAACAAGACCGCCCCGCCCGTAGCGAGCGCCCCGAACGTGCGGAACGTGGCGGTGAACGCCCCGAGCGTGGTGAACGTGGAGAGCGTGGTGGAGATCGCGGCGCAGAACGTGGCGAGCGTACCGAACGCAACCCGCGTGCACCCGCAGCAGGCCGCAGCGAACCCACGCAGTACGCTGATGCCAACACCGTGCGCCCCCAAGAACGCGAGGAACGTAGCAGCGACGATGCGCAAGACAACCTTGCCCGCAACGCCCGCCCACGCAACCCACGCCGCAACGAACGCGGTCCACGCACAGATGCCCCAGTTAACGGCGTCCCCAGCGCACAAACACTGAGCGACATCGGCGCTTTGGACGACCACGCTGGCACGCAGGGCCATGACGCCAATGCCACCCCCGGCAGCGCAAACCCAGAGCAAAATGCTCCGCGAGAAAAACGCTCACGCGACCGCTATGGCCGTGAACGCGGCCCCCGCACCGAACGCGGCAACCGAGGCAGACGCTCTACCGAATACGATCCCCCGGTAGAAAACCAAGACGCCAACCGCTACGACGGCGCTGCCCAACAAGGCCAAGAACCTCAACCACTGGCTACCGCCGCGAGCAGCAACCCCGCGCCAAGCAGCTTGGCAAGTCCAACGGACACGCTACAGGGTGCAAACGACCACCGCAGCGCAGACCCAGCACCGCGTGCCGCGCTACCAGCGGCCACCAACTTGGCACCTAGTGCACCTGTGGCATCTGCATCTGCATCTGCACCTGCACCTGCACCTGTCGCACCTAGTGCAGCTGCGGTATCTGCACCTGCGGTATCTGCACCTGCGGTTGCCGCTGCGCCAGCACCTGCGTCCGCGCCTGTGTCTACACCTGAGGTCACCGTAGCAACCAGCCACAACGCAGCGGAACACGCCAGCGGCGGCATGCACGCCACAACGGCCTACACCTTGCCTGTGGCAACCCTGCAGCAATTGGCACAACAATCCCAGTTGGAATGGGTCAACTCTGACCCTGCCCGGGTTGCTGCGGTACAGGCCGCCATCGCGGCAGAGCCCGCGCCCGTGCACGTTCCACGCGAGCGCCCCGCCCAAGTTGCCACAGACGAAGGCCCTCTGATCTTGGTCGAAACCAAGCGCGATTTAAAACAAACCGTGCTAGCTTACGAACAAAAAACCTAAAGTTCCCCCAGCAAAAAACTCTTCGCGAAAGCGCAGAGTTTCCCCCACAAAGAAAAGGGGCTGTTGGACACCCGTAACGGTGTCCAACAGCCCCTTCTTTTTGGGCTACATCAATTACATCGTGACGTTCCCAGCGTTCACCATCGCCAAATCAATCAGCACCTGGGCATTACTGAAAGGCATGGCCGGCACATACACTGCATAGTCATGGCCCATTAAATTCACCGTATCAGAAGTAAACCAACCGCTAGCAGCATCTAAAACCACCTGGTCATTCGCACCGCCTGCCAACAGCAAGGTATGCGAAGGTGCCCCAGGAACTAGCGAAGAAATACTAGGGGTAGCGCCCAACACATCGGCCAACGTAAGCGTCACCGTATTAGATGCCGTATCTGTGGCCATATCCACCGCCGACAGACACGGCCCAGACACCGCAGACAAATCAAGATTGGCACCCGCACTTAAAACGTAAACCGAAGGTGTGCTTTCATCCACATCCGTCACATCCAAAGTAACAGCCTGAGGAGTCGCATTGCCTACGCCATCCGTGGCCACCACCGTGAAGCTGTAGCTTTGGTTAGGTTGGGTCTCGTAATCGGCGACGGCATTGAATCTGACTTCGCCCGTTGCGCTGTTAATGCTAAACAGGCTGTAATCACCCTCCTCTTTAATGCTGTAGCTGGTACTAGGGCCCACGGCTGGCTCGTAATCGATGTCCGTGGCCACAGCCGTGTAAACCACGGAGCCAGCCACCGTGCTTTCCGCCACACTTGCACTCCCACCCGAGCTAAACACAGGAGCCACCTCGTCGATGTTGATAACCCCCAAAGTAACAGCCTGTTCACAAGAGTTACCTCCAGCATCAGTGGCTATCACGGTAAAGCTATAGCTGGACTTGTTCTCATAATTAGCAACACCAACAATGGAAACTTCTCCCGTACTGCTATTGATGCTAAACGCGCTGTAATCGGCCACCTGTTTGAGGCTGTAGATGATGTTCAGCCCCTGCGGTCCAAAGTCGGTATCGCTGGCTGAGACGGTGAGGACCACCGTGCCCGGCGCTGAATTTTCAAACACGCTGGCTGTCGAAACCGGCTCCATGGTCGGTGCCACTTCATCGACATTGGTGACCGCCAAAGTAACGGCTTGATGGCTCGCACGGTTTGCAGCGTCCGTGGCCACCACGGTGAAGCTGTAGCTGGACTGGGTCTCGTAGTCAGCCGACATGTTGAAGGTGACTTCGCCCGTGCTGCTATTGATACTGAACAAATTGCCATCACCCGTTGCGTCAAGGCTGTAGCTGATCTGCAGCGCACCCTGTGCATAGTCAGAGTCGATGGCTGTGGCTGTGTAAACCAGCGTGCTAGGCGCTGCATTTTCCAGCACACTTGCAGCCGTACCCGAGCTAAAAGTAGGCGGAACTTCGTCCACGTTGGTCACGGCCAAGCTGACCACTTTCTCCCTCGCATTGCCCGCGGCATCTGTGGCAATCACGGTGAAGCTGTAGCTGGGCTTGGTCTCGAAATCAGGGGGCTCGCTCAACGTGACCACGCCTGTGCCGCTGTTGATGCTGAACATGGCGTCATCGCCCGTGCCTTTGAGGCTATAGCTGAGGCTGTTGGCAGTGTTCGGACTAATAAAGTCAGTGTCCGTAGCCGCAGCGGTGTAAACCATCTGGCCTGGCAAGCTGTTTTCCACAATGGCTGTAGCCACGGCACCGGAGCTGAAAGTAGGCGCTGTATCGTCCACGTTGGTGACGCCCAAGGTGACCACTTGTTCGCTGAATTTTCCGGCAGCGTCGGTGGCCACCACCGTGAAGCTGTAGCTAGGCTTGGCCTCAAAGTCGGCTGACGCGTTAAGGGTGACTGCGCCTGTGCTGCTGTTGATGCTGAACATGGCGTCATCGCCCGTGCCTTTGAGGCTGTAGCTGATGCTCAACGCGCCTTGTGGTGCGTAGTCAGCGTCGGTGGCCGTGGCGGTATAGACCACCGTGGTCGCCGCTGCGTTTTCCAGCACGCTGGCCGTGTCACCCGAGGTGAAGGTCGGTGGCACTTCGTCCACGTTGGTA
>JBIPME010000101.1:0-6497 GCA_044369275.1 Rhodoferax sp. | reverse complement strand
CCTGCGCGCCCGCCCAAGCCAACTGCGGACGCCCCAAAAGGCCTAGCACGCCGCCTAAGCAAAGTAGGCCGACACGTCGGCGCATTAACGGCTGCGCGGCCATCGCCATAGCCCTGTCCACGCCAGCGCCCACACAGGTGGCCGAACAGGCCACCACACACGGGCCTTTGCATTTTTCCAAGTGCGCACCCACCCCGTTCACACTGCTAAGCGTTGGCGCAGCAGGCCCACCACATCCGCAATGGCCACCGAAGTGGCCACCGTGTCGCGGCGGTGTTGGTACTCCACCAAGCCCTCTTTCAGGCTGCGGTCTCCAATGTTGACGCGGTGCGGCACGCCAATCAACTCCCAGTCGGCAAACATCGCCCCAGGGCGCTCATTGCGGTCGTCCAAAATCACATCCACGCCCAGTTGCAGCAACTGCGCATACAAATCCTGCGCCGCGTTTTTCACGTCGGGGAAACGGTCTGGGTTGATGGGGCACACAACCACCGTAAACGGGGCCAAGGCATCGGGCCAAATCATGCCGCGTTCGTCGTGGTTTTGCTCAATGGCAGCCGCAGGCAAACGCGTAATGCCAATGCCGTAGCAGCCCATTTCCATGTACTGCGGTTTGCCGTTGACATCTAAAAAGGTGGCGTTCATGGCCTGCGAATATTTGCTGCCCAAATAAAACACATGCCCCACCTCAATGCCGCGCTCAATGGCCAATACGCCTTGGCCGTCGGGCGACAAATCTCCCTCTTGCACATTCACCAAATCGGCCACCACATCGGGCTCTGGCAAATCGCGTCCCCAGTTCACGCCCGTGAGGTGAAAGTCCACCGTATTCGCACCGCACATCCAATCGGCCATGCCTGCCACCTCACGGTCGGCCACCACACGCAAAGGCTTCTTCAAGCCCACGGGGCCTAAGTAGCCGGGTTCGCAGCCAAAATGCGCTTCAATTTCGGGCAAGGTGGCAAAGCGAAAACCCTCCAAACCGGGCACTTTGGCCACTTTAATTTCATTCATGCTGCGGTCGCCGCGAATCAAGAGCAGCCAAACCTGGGCCGCAACGGCCACCCCATTTTGCTGCGTGGCATCGGTTGCCAGCACCAAGGACTTGAGCGAACTTTGCAGCGGCGCATGCAAGAACTCCGCCACATCCACACAGGTGCTTTTGCCGGGGGTGGCCACCTTGCGCAATTCCTGCGTGGGCGCAGGGCGCGGCCCTTGCGGTGCCAAGGCCTGGGCTTTTTCCATGTTGGCCGCGTAATCGCTGGTGGGGCAGTACACAATCGCATCCTCACCGGTGGCCGCGATCACCTGGAATTCCTCGCTCAACTCTCCGCCAATGGCACCACTGTCGGCCGAGACCGCACGGTAAACCAGCCCAAAACGGTCAAAAATTTTGCGGTACGCCTGTGCCATGTTCTGGTAACTGAATTTGGCCGACTCGGCATCGCGGTCAAAGCTGTAGGCGTCTTTCATGGTGAACTCGCGCCCACGCATTAAGCCAAAGCGCGGGCGGCGCTCGTCGCGAAATTTGGTTTGGATTTGGTAGAAGTTTTTGGGTAACTGCTTGTAACTTTTGATTTCTTGGCGCGCAATATCCGTCACCACCTCTTCGCTGGTGGGCTGGACCACGTAGTCACGCCCATGGCGGTCTTGCAAACGCAACAACTCAGGGCCCATTTTGTCGAATCGGCCCGTCTCTTGCCACAGCTCAGCGGGTTGGACGAGCGGCATGCTCAGCTCTATCGCGCCTGCACGGTTCATTTCCTCACGCACGATGGCCTCCACCTTGCGCACCACGCGCAGCCCCAAAGGCATGTAGGTGTAAATACCGGCACTGATTTTTTTAATCATGCCCGCACGCGTCATGAGTTGATGGCTAATCACCTCCGCATCGGCAGGGACTTCTTTAAGGGTGGAAATAAGGAATTGGGAGGCTTTCATGGCAACAATCGCTGAAACTACAAGTGGTATGGAATAACTTCGCACTTTGCCACACCACGGATGCTGTGCATAATGAACGAAGTTTAAAAATTGGGGTTTGATTATGCTTGACCGGGATGGTTTTCGCCCGAACGTCGGCATCATCCTGCTCAACCAGAAAAATCAGGTGTTTTGGGGTAAACGTATACGCACCCACTCATGGCAATTCCCGCAGGGCGGCATTGACCGAGGTGAAACTCCGGAGCAGGCCATGTTCCGAGAGCTTCATGAGGAAATTGGGCTCCAACCCGAGCATGTGTGTATTGTGGGCCGCACCCGAGACTGGTTGCGCTATGAGGTGCCAGACAGGTACGTACGCCGTGATGCACGCGGCCATTACAAGGGCCAAAAGCAAATTTGGTATTTGCTCCAACTCGTGGGTCACGACTGGGATGTGAACCTGCGGGCCACAGAACATCCAGAGTTTGACGCTTGGCGCTGGAATGACTACTGGGTTCCATTGGACGCGGTCGTAGAGTTCAAACGTGGGGTGTACTCCATGGCTTTGAACGAACTCGCACGCTACATGCCCAAACAAGAGCCACGCAACCGCTTTTTGCGCAAAAACGGCAGAACCAGCATGCCACTTAGCAAGGCTCTCTAGTATTCGACGGGTGCCTTCACGGGTTTTCAACCGGCATGCAACAAAACCCCAAGGGGCACCCCCCACACAGCCAAACAGGAGGAAGTAGCCCCCTAGAGAATGGCTAGGGAATTTTCCTCCTTGTTTGCGCTTTAAACAAAAAAATAGTCGCGCATACTACGGTGCATGGCCAACAACCTTCCCATTCGCACCAACGCTTTTTCCGATGAAGCGCACAACAGTACAGGATTGATACTCACGGGCGGCGGCGCACGTGCCGCTTACCAAGTAGGTGTGCTGGAGGCCATAGCGGATTTGCGCTTGGCCTGCGGGCAAGGCGCTGCGCCCAACCCCTTTCCCATCATCTCAGGGACCTCAGCCGGTGCCATTAACGCCTGTGCATTGGCCTGCGGGGCCGACCAATTCGATGCCACCGTGCGCCTCATTGCAAAGACTTGGCGGGGGTTCAAGGCACAAGATATCTACCTCACCGACAACCTCAGCATGCTGCGCGCAGGCGGGACTTGGCTCAAAGTTCTCACGCTGGGTTGGACCATTGCGCAATGGCGGCGCAAAAAACCCAAATCGTTGCTCGACAACACGCCCTTGCAAACCTTGGTCAAGCGCTTGGTGCCGCTGGAGCGCTTTCCCGACTTGGTGCGCCAAGGCCACATGCAAGCCTTGGCGGTCACCGCTTCCAGTTACAGCACCGGCAGCCACGTGACTTTTTTCGAAGGCGACAAGCGCATCCTGCCCTGGGTTCGCAGCCAAAGGCTAGCGGTACGCGAACGCATCACCCACGCCCATTTACTGGCATCAAGCGCCATTCCCTTTGTGTTTCCTGCCACCGAGCTGCCCATCAACGGACGCAGCGAATACTTTGGCGATGGCTCCATGCGCCAAAGCGCCCCCGTGTCGCCCGCCATTCATTTAGGCGCCAACCGCATTTTGGTGATCGGGGCGGGGCGCATGCACGAACCGCAAAGCGACATGACTGCGCGCCCCCCCAGCCACTACCCCACGGTTGCCCAAATCGCCGGGCATGCGCTGTCCAACATATTTTTAGATGCACTGGCCGTGGATGTAGAGCGGGTGCGCCGCATCAACCAAACGATTCAACTCGTGCCTTACCATGCACGCCAAGCCAGCGCCTTAAAGCCCATAGAGCTGCTGGTCATTGCCCCGAGCCAGCGACTCGACGCAGTCGCCTCGCGCCACATCAACAGCCTCGCGCCCCAAGTGCGCAGCTTACTCGGCGGCGCAGGCGGAGCCGCAGCCGCGATGAACAACGACACCAAAGGCTCCGCCTTGGCGAGCTACCTGCTGTTTGAGAGCGCCTACACGCAAGAACTCATGGCCTTGGGCTACAGCGACGCCCAAACACAACGCGCAGAAATTTGTAAATTTTTCAATTGGGTAGACCCCCTTGCGTCAAAGCAAGACGCCACCAAGCCGCATATTTTTCACGAACGCCGCAAAGACCCTTTGCGACTGCGTTAACTTCTCTGCGCAGCCGGGCCGCCCTCGCCCGCTGCACCGCAATGGCGGGTTGCTTGGACCGCAAAACAAGGCGACTAAAATCAGCCTCTGTTTCGCACGTTCTCAGAAAGCCCACCACCCCATGTCCCAGCGCCAGCTATTCGTCACCACCGCCCTGCCCTACGCCAACGGCAACTTCCACATCGGCCACATCATGGAATACATCCAGGCCGACATCTGGGTGCGCTTCCAGCGCATGCAGGGCCACAAGGTCAATTTCGTAGGCGCAGACGACACCCACGGCGCGCCCATCATGATTGCCGCCGAAAAAGCCGGCGTCACCCCACAGCAGTTTGTGGCAGGCATCGCCGCAGGCCGCAAACCGTATTTGGACGGCTTTCACATCCAGTTTGACAACTGGCACAGCACCGACGCACCCGAGAACCACGAGCTGGCCCGCCAGATTTACCGTGACCTGCGCGACATTCCCGCATCCGAAGGCGGCTCGCTGATCGAGCGCCGCACGATTGACCAGTTTTTCGACCCCGAGAAAAACATGTTCTTGCCCGACCGCTTCATCAAAGGCGAGTGCCCCAAGTGCCACGCCCACGACCAGTACGGCGACAACTGCGAGGTCTGCGGCGCGGTCTACGCCCCCACCGACCTGATCAACCCCTTCTCCGCTTTGTCGGGTGCCAAGCCTGAACTGAAAAGCTCAGAGCACTTCTTCTTCAAACTCTCCGACCCGCGCTGCGTCGCCTTCCTTGAAAAATGGACGCAAGACGGCAAACTACAGCCCGAAGTGGCCAACAAGGTCAAAGAGTGGTTCACCGTGCGTACCAACCCAGACGGCAGCACCAGCGAAGGCTTGGGCGACTGGGACAGCTCGCGTGACGCGCCCTACTTTGGCATCGAAATTCCCGATGCGCCGGGCAAATACTTTTATGTCTGGCTGGACGCGCCCGTGGGCTACCTGGCCTCGCTGAAAAACCTGCTCGACCAACGTGGCGAAGACTACAACGCCTACATGGCCAACCCCGCGCTGGAGCAATACCACTTCATCGGCAAAGACATCGTCACCTTCCACACCCTGTTCTGGCCCGCCATGCTGCATTTCAGTGGCCGCAAAACGCCCAACAACGTGTTTGTGCACGGCTTTCTCACCGTCAACAACGGCGAGAAAATGAGCAAAAGCCGTGGCACGGGCCTGGACCCGCTCAAGTATTTGAGCTTGGGCATGAACCCAGAGTGGCTGCGTTACTACTTGGCCACCAAGCTCAACAGCCGCAACGAAGACCTGGACTTCAACGCCGAGGATTTCATGTTGCGCGTCAACAGCGATTTGATTGGCAAGTTCATCAACATCGCCTCGCGCTCGGCTGGTTTCATCGCCAAGCGTTTTGGGGGCCAATTGGGCACCGTCAGCGCCGACGGCCAGGAACTCTTGGCCGCCCTGCAAAGCACCACGCCCGCGATTGCCGCTTTTTACGAAGAGCGCGAATACGCCAAAGCCCTGCGCGAAGTCATGCTGCTGGCCGACAAGGTCAACAGCTATGTGGACCAGAACAAACCTTGGGACCTGGCCAAAAAAGAAGGCCAGGACGCCCGCCTGCACGATGTGTGCACCACCTGCATCGAAGCCTTCCGCTTGCTTTCGCTGCAGCTCAAGCCCGTGTTGCCGGCACTGGCTGCGCAGGTCGAAGCCTTCCTCAACGTAGAGCCCTTCACCTTTGACCAAGCGCAAAACCTGCTGGGCGTTGGCCACGCCATCAACGCCTACCAACACCTCATGCAACGCGTCGCCCCTGAGCAACTCGAAGCCCTGTTCGAGCCACCCGCAGTCGTGGAAGAAAAAGCCATCCCCGGCGGTGAGCCCATCGCCCCCACCATCAGCATCGACGACTTTGCCAAGATCGATTTGCGCATCGCCGAAATCGTCAATTGCGAGGCGGTGGAAGGCTCCACCAAGCTGCTGCGCCTCACGCTTGATGTGGGCGAGGGCAAAACGCGCAACGTCTTTTCAGGCGTGGCCAGCATGTACAAACCCGAAGACCTGATCGGCAAACTCACCGTGATGGTGGCCAACTTGGCCCCGCGCAAGATGAAATTTGGGGTGAGTGAGGGCATGGTGCTGGCCGCCAGCCACGCCGACGAAAAGGCCGAGCCCGGCATCTACGTGCTGCACCCTTGGCCCGGCGCCATGCCCGGCATGCGCATCCACTAAGCCGCATGCGCGCCTTCATCCACAGCTGGACTGGCATTAGCCGCTCAAGGCAAGCCAATTTCCGCTTGGGTGCGGTTTTAAGCTTCGTGGCTGGCGCGGCCAACGCGGGCGGGTTTTTGGCCGTGGGGCGCTACACCTCGCACATGACGGGGGTGGTGTCTTCGGTGGCAGACGACGCCGTGCTGGGGGAGTGGAGTTTGGTGGCTGCGGGCTTGGCCAGCCTCTTGGCCT
>JBIPME010000507.1:0-6504 GCA_044369275.1 Rhodoferax sp. | reverse complement strand
CTGGGCGGCATGTGAAGCCGAAATTCAACAAGCCATAGAACGACAGCTTGACAACCATCGCAGAGTTTCTCCAGGCCATGAGGTCTACAATTTAAAACAACAGCAAGATTATTGGTTTCAAATCGATAAGCAGATTATTTGACTCGCGTTTCTTAAAAATTTTCTTAACTTTAGGATAGACAGACATGAAATTCACTTCATTAATTGCGTTAAACGTCACTTTTTGCTCATCAGCACTGCTTTCTGGGTGTTCAACAATTGATGATTTGACCACTGGTAACTGGACTAATTGGGGTTGTGAGGGGGATGCACAAAAGACATTTAATTACTCACTTTCACAAGCAGAGGCATATTGCAAAGATTCGCGCATGCAAACACAAAAATCATGGGCAAAGGCAAATAATTTGCCAGAAAATCATAGTTGGAGTAACGATGCCGCAAATAAGCTGTTGCTTGTTGCTGCCGGAAATCAGAAAAACGTAATTGTTACAGGTACCACGTCTGATCTTGATACTTCTATATCCTGCAAGGGTATGGCAAATTGCAAATTTCAAATGCCAAGTGCTCCTTGTGGAAAATACTCCCAATACACTTATCCGGGTGGATATTCATTTGAACAAATTAATACATGCCCATATAATGTTATTTATAAATTAGTGATTTATCAAGGACCAGACTTTAGCCCTTATGGTGCCTATAGTGCAAGCCCCCGCCTGCGTTCGAATGAAAAATTTAGAGGGAATAGTATGTTTAAGAAGGCTAATTCAATTAAGGTTATCGATGACTACTCTTGTAGAACAATAGATGATGTGGGCCGGATGGTTGGGCTGAAGCTGTCGAGCGGTGGACCTGCTGTTAATCAAAGCGGACCGAGAGGTTGTTTCTACATCACTTCATCCGATCCTGTCCCAACCTCCAAATAGTTTTCGCAGGCTGCCCTACATGGTCGCCCCGGTTAAACTCCTGAAACCCGCATGAATGCCAGCTAGCTTTCAGGGACATTACCAATGTTTAAAACCCCTATATTGATAGGCGGATTCAAGTACGAATGTCATGCGGTGGCTGGCGTGCAGCATGGCACGCATTACAAACTGTTGTCTGTTCGAAGGAGTGCTATGTGAAAAAAAAGTTTCTACTTGCGCTGTTTGCTTTAGCTAGTTTAAATTGCGTGGTCAATGCTCAAGCGCTGAATTGGCCCGCTGACGGTGGTATTGAAAGTTGGGGTTTTACTAAATCTGATGCTTGTCAACCCGGCGACGGGTATATGGCAGAATTTTCTAATAAATTTCAAAGTATCTACTTGTATAAGCCGGAGTCTGGGTCGCCCTCAACGGCCAGGCAATACGTGAATGGTAGTCACACGAATGCATTCATTGACAAGCTCAAGCGAGGGGGGTTAAGCCATCCCATTACACACAAGTCCCCCCAGTAAACTTATCCACCTGAACAAACAACACAAAAGAAAAAGCGATGAAGTGGGCAGCAGAAGAATTCAAGACGATAGAACTAGGCGACGCTCGACTCAACAACAGGTCGGTACTGCTGCTAGAGCGGCTAGCGCAAAAGCCCTCGGCGAGCATACCCGGGGCCTGCAGCAATTGGGCAGAAACGACTGCGGCGTATCGTTTTTTGAGCAACGACAATGTGCGCTGGGACAAAGTGTTAGAGGCACACTGGCAAGCCAGCCAAGAACGCATGGCGCAGCACAAAGTCGTGCTGTGCCTGCAAGACACCACGGAGTTGGACTACAACGGCCAACAAATTGAAGGGCTTGGACCGCTCAGCTACGAGGCCCAGCGCGGGATGTACCTGCATCCGACCTACGTGGTCAGCCCCGAGCGAGAGCCCTTGGGCGTACTGAACGCTTGGACATGGGCGCGCGAATTCAAAGACACGCAGGGCGAACGTACAGGCATTTGCGAAAGCACCCGTTGGATAGAGAGCTACGAGCGCATAGCCGAAAGCGCGCAGGCTCTGGGGCACACGCGCCATGTGTGCATTGGGGATCGAGAATCCGACATAGTCGCACTCATGCGCAAAGCGCGGGATATGGGACACCCAGCGGACTACTTGATTCGCAGCCAGCACAACCGGGTCTTGCCCGATGCGAGCAAATTGTGGGAAGGGGTGCAAAGACAAACGCCGCTGGGCTGCATCCGCTTTGCACTACCGCCAGGACGTGGACGCAAGGCACGTGAGGTCCAACAAGAAATTCGACTCCAGCGCGTAGTGATCAAAGATGGGGCCAAGGGCACAATCGAGGTGACTTGCCTAATTGCCAGTGAAATCAATGCCCCCGAAGGCGTCAAGCCCGTGGTATGGCGGCTGTTGACTAACCGCCAGGCCAACAGCTTGGAGCAAGCCTGTGAACTCATCGACTGGTACCGTGCGCGCTGGGAGATAGAGCTATTCTTTCTGGTGCTCAAGGAAGGCTGTCGGGTCGAGCGGCTACAGCTCGGTGACAAAGATCGATTAGAGGTGGCGCTGGCCATCTACATGGTGATTGCTTGGCGTATCAACCGATTGATGCGCCTAGGACGCACGCTGCCCGACCTGGATGCAGGCCTACTGTTTGAACCTGATGAGTGGCGCGCCGCCTTCATTCTCAACAAAAAACCAGTGCCCAAAACCATGCCTAGGCTGAACCAAGTGATTCGTCTGATCGCACAGCGAGGCGGCTTTTTGGGGCGCAAAGGCGATGGAGAGCCCGGTGCCAAGACCCTGTGGCTGGGCTTACAGGAGATCGCCATCTTTGTTGATGGTGCCCGCTATGCCCGTGAATTCGGCTTGGCGGGGACTTGTGTGTAATGGGATGGGGTGAGGGTGGAGGGTTTGGGCAACGGGTAACGTCTCAAAGCTTGTAAATACATGATTAAAAGACTTGGCCCAAAAGATGTGACCCCGATGGGTATTGTTAATCTGCGATGAGCAGACTGACTATAAATATAGGTAGTGAAATTAATATGACACATAAAGTAATACTTACAAAAACCTTCAATGGAAATCTGAAAAAGCTCCTAACTCAAGGCAACAAAAAAGTGGTGCAAGCGGTGCGGGCCGCGATGACGGAGGCCGGTACCAATGGCGAGATCGTGTCGCTTCCGCGAACGAAAAACGGGGAGACTAGGATTTCAAATGTGGAAAAGTATGATTTGCCAGACGCATTTCGACTTGTAGTTCAAGTCGTGAACGGCATCGAGAAATCAAGAGCCTTTTTGTTTGTGGGCAGCCATGATGACGCGGAGCACTGGCTGGACGTTCATAAAAACTATAAATGGGTTAAGAATAAAAATGATGGACTCTTGAGTTTCGTACTTGTCACAATAGAGACCGATCAGCGGCACGTGCCAGCAGATAGATTGGATCTAGAGTCGCCAGAGGAGTTGCTGAATCTCCCACTTTTAAGAGTACTTTCTGAAGTCCAGTGGACACGGATTGGCTTGCCCCTTCCTGCCTATAAGTATGCAGTGGCAATAACGAGTGCCGATTTTGAACAAGATGCGAGCGGGATACTCGAAAATTTAGATCGACTCGCGGGATACGATAAGGCAGGAATTATTTTTGACCTGCTATCTCACGCTAGCTTAAAAGAATGGGCGGAGGTACATAAGCGCTTAGAGGTTATTGACGGAAGTTCCTCCGTGGTCAGCTCGCCCGAAGCAGCCGTTGCGATGTCTAAGATCGACAACAGCGAGTCATTCATCACGTTTGACGATAATAATTTAATTGACGAATTCTTCGCGAACAACACGCTCGCCGATTGGATGCTGTTTCTTCACCCTGAGCAGAAAGCAATAGTTACGAGAGACCTACGCGGCGCAGCGCGGCTTAGAGGAGTATCTGGGAGTGGTAAGACTTGCGCAGGCTGTTAGACCGCTTGGCCGATGATCTTTGTGGCGTTGAGCGCTCCCTTATACACACAAAGACAATGAGCATGCTGGCCAAAGATTGCTTAAGCTCCAATCCAGCGCGTAAAGGCAATGGTATTCAAACTATTTCTCATGACCAACAGTTAGATTTCATCAAATTAACCGCAAATTTTGCTCGCAAACATTCTGAGTTGAAGCAAACCCCATTCTACGCAATGACTCAGGAAAGTTTGCTCAGTTTTATGCGAGACGAAATTCCTTATGTGCGGGGCCGATTAGGGGAGGCCAATTTAAATCAATATGTTGACGCTCAAGCATTCCAGCGTAAAGGTCGTGGTACTCCATTAAACCAAGCTGGCCGTCGGCTGATGTTGAGTGCCATACAGTTCTATGTTCGGCAATTGCAGGATTCTGAACTGAATGACCACGAAGGGTTGGTATCCACCGCAGTCGAATTATTAGCCAATTCAAACCATAAAGTAGGGCTGTTCCGATGCGTCTTGAGTGATGAGGTGCAAGACTTGTCAGAAATGGATGTCGCCCTTATTGGCCGGTTAAAAACTCCAGACGGCGAAGTTATTTCTGAAGTTGAGAGCGGTCTATTTCTCGCCGGTGATGGCGCGCAGAGCATTTACAAGCGTGGCTTCGCGCTTAGACGATTGGGGATTGACATACAAGGCCGAAGTTTTAGCCTTAAGAAGAACTACCGCAATACACATGAGATATTGACGGCAGCTTTTGGACTTGTTTCGCAATATGAGTTTGCTGACGTCGACGAAGAGCACGTCGTGCGCCCTTCGCTGCCGGATTTTGCCAAACGCCATGGAATGAGGCCACTGCTATTACGCTGCCCAAGCGTGCTGGAAGAAGCCAAAGCAATCGCAACTAGCGTTAAGTCATTACTTACGATGGGGCAGACGGCAGGCCAAATTTGCGTCATTGGTCCAAGTACGCGCACCCGTGAAGAAGTGAAGGGCGCCTTTGAGGCGGCCGGGATTCAATCTGTTGAACTACGGCAAGACGTCGACTATGAGAGTGATAGGGTGAAGATCAGTACCATTGAGTCCGCCAAGGGACATGAGTTTGCATCGGTCTTCATCATGGGCCTGGTTGAAGGTGTACTGCCCGCAATGGATGTGAACGCAGAGGGCCTGCCGAGGGAAGCTGCCCGGCTTTATGTTGCAATGACTCGTGCAAGAGAGAGCTTGACGATTACCTATAGCCCAACTGCAGAACACGTTACATCCAGGTTTCTCACCGCCATTCATCAGGATTGCGACGAGGCCCACATACGTGCCGGCGAAGTAAGGCCGATTTATAACTAGCTGTCGCATCCCGGATGATTGCATAGCCTCTAAACGCTACCCCTCTTCATGGCCAGAGCTGTTCTCCGACCAGTGGGATCGCGCACTGTGCGGCGTCAGGCGTTGCAGAAACGAGGTGTCGTCCAAGTGACCTGCCCCCATTGCAGCAAAGCCTTCAAGATCGACGAAGCGGGGTACGCCGACATCCTCAAGCAGGTGCGCGATGGCGATTTTGAAAACCAGTTGCACGAGCGGCTGGAGCTAGCCGAGCGGGAAAAGCGCGATGCGATTGCTTTGGCCGAGGCCAATGTCACCAATGCGCTGCAAAAAACAGCTGCTGCCAAAGACAAGGAGATTCAGGCGCTGAAAGCGCAGCTCGACGCGGGCGAGGTGGCGCGCAAGCTGGCGGTGACGGAGGCTTTGGGCACGGTGAGCAAAGAGCGCGATCAGTTGGCCGAGGCCAAGCTGGCGGCCAGCGACACGGCGCGGAAATTGGCCATTACTGTGCTTGGTGCGCTCGCAGAACGTGGACATCACCAAGTTCGAAACCCAGTTGGACGAATTCAAGACGGCGTTTGGCCGCAATTCGCGCTTGGCCTCTGAGGGCTTTGAAGAAGCTATTCGGCGCATTGACGAAGCGATCAAGGACTTGGAAAAAACCAAGGAAGCGCTGCACAAGTCGGCCAACAATTTGCGCCTGGCCAACGACAAGGCCGACGACTTGACGATCAAGAAGCTCACACGGGGCAACCCTACGATGGCGGCCAAGTTTGCAGAGTTGCCGGGGACCCCCCCCCCGACTGAGACGGCGTAGCAGGCGCTGGAATTTGTGCTCAGCGTTCAAAGCGCAATGCGCCCCAAGGCAACAGCCCTCAGCCCGCGCCCCATCCGCTTCATCACCTTCTTCGCTGCACAGCGCCGCAATCAAGGCAAGGTCTGCCACTTGGCCGGGTAGCAGCAGCTCTTCATGGGTCCAGCGCTTAACCAAGTGGCCATTGGCCACGCCGACGGTGTGCGGGGCTTGGTAGGCGCGGCGGTGTTGCATGGTGATGCCGCTGTGAACCCGCCAAGGGAGAATCTGAAGTTGCCAGAAAAAATGGCGACAGCCGTTTAGAAAAGCGAACAACTTTGTTGACAAACACCGCAGGGGGTGGACCAACAACCTCAGTGCGCCGAAGCCTTAACCCAGCTGGCAACGCTGCCGTCAGTTGCCGAAAAGTTCTGAGTGAGTTCCAGACCTTACAAAATTGATTGTGTTTGCATCAACCTGGTAAATCAACAAGAAATCACCTCCGATGTGGCATTCCCTGTGGTCGGCCCACTCCCCTTTC
>JBIPME010000100.1:0-6505 GCA_044369275.1 Rhodoferax sp. | reverse complement strand
GTCGCCTGAATTAAATTTTTGAGACATGTATATTCCTTTCGATACTCCGACTGAGCCACCTTGACGTGGCACCAGACCCTGCCCGTTACCGTATAAGCCCCGTGGCCTGTAAACCGACACGCAGATCGAACTTGGGGCGTGCCAACTTCCAACGGTCAAAGCTGCATTTAATGGTAGCAGCGCCAGCCCATTTCTGCTTGTTTAATCGCCTGTTGGCCAACGACAAAAGACAGGATCGTTGTAATTTAGTTGGTCATCGCTTGCGCCAACCAAGGCTTTTGGGCCAAACGCTGGGCCTCGAATGCCTTGATTTTTTCCGCGTGGCGCAAAGTCAGACCAATGTCATCAAAGCCGTTGAGCAAACAGTATTTGCGAAAAGCCTGAACTTCAAAGGCAATGGTCTCGCCTTGTGGCTTGACGATCAGCTGACGCTCTAAGTCGATGGTCAACTGGTAACCGGGAAAGGCCAAGGCTTCATCAAAAAGATGGTCTACCTGCGCATCCGTTAAGACAATCGGAAGCAGGCCATTTTTGAAGCTGTTGTTAAAGAAAATATCCGCAAAGCTAGGCGCGATGATGGCGCGAAAGCCAAATTGGTCCAGCGCCCAAGGTGCATGTTCACGCGAGGAACCGCAACCAAAGTTTTTACGTGCCAGCAATACGGAGGCCCCTTGGTAACGGGCTTGGTTCAGCACGAAATCGGGGTTCGATTTGCGGCTTTGCGGGTCTTGTCCGGGGTAACCTTCGTCTAAATAACGCCAAGCATCAAATAGGTTTTGTCCAAAACCCGTCTTGCGAATCGATTTCAAAAATTGCTTGGGAATAATCGCATCGGTGTCGACGTTTTCCCGGTCCATGGGGGCAACAAGGCCTTGGTGTACAGTAAATTTTTTCATGCTCAGCCCAATCTGCGAATATCAACAAAGTGCCCATGGATAGCAGCCGCCGCAGCCATCGCAGGACTTACCAAATGCGTGCGGCCACCGGCGCCTTGGCGGCCTTCAAAATTGCGGTTGCTGGTAGAGGCGCAGCGCTCGCCCGGCTCTAGGCGGTCGGCATTCATGGCCAAGCACATGGAGCAACCGGGTTCACGCCACTCGAAGCCAGCCGCTTTGAAAATCACATCCAAGCCTTCTTGCTCGGCTTGCTGTTTCACCAAACCCGAACCGGGAACCACCATGGCGAGCTTGATGTTTTTGGCGATTTTTTGCCCCAGATTTTTCACCATCGCTGCAGCCTCACGCATGTCTTCTATGCGGCTGTTGGTGCAAGAACCTATGAACACTTTGTCAACAAAAATATCGCTCAGTGGCTTGCCGGGTTGCAATTGCATATAGTCCAAGGCGCGCTCGATCGCATTGCGTTTGTTGGGGTCTTTTTCTTTGTCGGGGTCTGGCACGATGCCGTCAATACCCAGCACCATTTCGGGCGAGGTGCCCCAGGTGACTTGCGGCAAAATTTGGGCCGCATCCAACTCGACCACGGCATCAAACCGTGCATTGGCATCCGAATGCAAGGTGCGCCAGTACGCCACTGCCTGCTCCCACTCCACATCGCCTGCAGAACCGTTGGCCGATGGCTTGCCAGGTGCCAAGGGCCTGCCCTTCACGTAGGCAATGGTTTTTTCATCGACCGCCACCAAGCCCGCACGGGCACCGGCTTCAATAGCCATATTGCACACCGTCATGCGGCCTTCCATGCTCAGGCTGCGAATCGCAGAGCCGCCAAACTCAATGGTGTAGCCCGTGCCGCCAGCCGTTCCAATTTTGCCAATAATGGCCAGCACCACGTCTTTGGCAGTCACGCCGGGCACCAACGCACCTTCGACCTTGATCAACATGTTTTTGGCTTTTTTAGCCAACAGCGTCTGCGTGGCCATGACGTGCTCGACTTCGCTGGTGCCAATGCCATGGGCCAAGGCACCAAATGCGCCGTGGGTGGAGGTGTGCGAGTCCCCGCACACCACGGTCATTCCCGGCAAAGTCGCGCCGTTCTCGGGGCCAATGACGTGCACAATCCCTTGGCGTTTGGAGAGGAACGGAAAATAAGCCGCCGAACCGAACTCGCGCACATTGCTGTCTAGGGTGGTCACCTGCTCTTTGCTGGTGGGGTCGGCAATGCCATCGTAACCGCGCTCCCAGCCCGTTGTGGGGGTGTTGTGGTCGGCGGTGGCAACGATGGAGCTGATGCGCCAGACTTTGCGCCCCGCCTCGCGCAGGCCCTCAAAGGCTTGGGGGCTAGTGACTTCATGCACCAGGTGGCGATCGATGTAGAGAATGGCCGTTCCATCTTCTTCCTGGTGGATGACGTGCTCATCCCAAAGTTTGTCGTACAGCGTGCGACCTTGTGCTTGTAAATCCATGCTTGGCATTGTGTAATTCCTTAACAATTCTCAATTTTAAGCGCCCATAAAAAAGCCCGCCCATGTTGCCATGCGGCGAGCTTGTACAACAGATTGATTACACCCCATTGGGATTCATTGGGATTCCTTGCGACCGCAACCAACCTATCGCAATAAGCCTATCGAACGCTGTGCAACACGGTTGCGATCTGGTACGCAAATGGAATGCACAAAGTTCGAAATAGCCGATCTACTTAGCGCTGGGCGATAGGCATTACATCGCGTTTGACGGAGCCCGAAAACAACTGGCGTGGGCGGCCAATTTTGTATTCTGAATCACCGATCATTTCATTGAGCTGGGCAATCCAGCCCACGGTGCGCGCCAACGCAAAGATGGCCGTGAACAAACTCACGGGGATGCCAATAGCACGTTGAACGATGCCGGAGTAGAAGTCCACGTTGGGGTAGAGCTTGCGCTGCACAAAGTAGTCGTCTTCCAGTGCAATTTTTTCCAGCGCCATGGCCAGCTTGAACAGGGGGTCATTTTCCAAGCCCAAAGCACCCAGAACCTCTTTGCAAGTCTCTTGCATGAGTTTGGCGCGCGGGTCGTAATTTTTGTAGACACGGTGGCCAAAGCCCATGAGTTTGACGCCGGAGTTTTTGTCCTTGACCTGGTTCATGAACTCGCCAACTTTGGCAACGCCGCCCATGCGCTGAATGTCCTCCAGCATGTTCAAACAGGCTTCGTTGGCACCACCATGGGCAGGACCCCATAGGCAGGCAACGCCGGCTGCAATCGCTGCGAACGGGTTGGTGCCCGAAGAGCCGCACAAACGCACGGTCGAGGTTGAAGCGTTTTGCTCGTGGTCTGCATGCAAGATGAAAATCCGGTCCAAAGCGCGCTCTATCACGGGGTTCACCACGTAGTCTTCGCAGGGGTTGGCAAACATCATGTGCATGAAATTGCCCGCATAGCTGAGCGAATTTTTGGGGTACATGTAGGGCTGGCCTGCGCTGTATTTGTAGGCCATGGCCACCAGCGTGGGCATTTTGGCAATCAAACGCAAGGCAGAGATTTCGCGGTGCTCGGGGTTGTTGATGTCGGTGCTGTCATGGTAGAACGCAGACAACGCTCCGACCAAGCCCGTCATAATGGCCATGGGATGGGCGTCACGGCGAAATCCACGCAAGAAGAATTGCATCTGCTCACTGACCATGGTGTGCTGGGTCACGCGCTTGGAGAAATCGGCTTTGCCAGCCGCATTGGGCAGGTTTCCGTACAGCAACAAATGGCAGGTTTCCATAAAGTCACACTGCGTTGCCAGTTGCTCTATGGGGTAACCACGGTAGAGCAACTCGCCTTTATCGCCATCGATGTAGGTAATGGCCGATTGGCAGGATGCAGTAGACAAGAACCCGGGGTCGTAGGTAAACATGCCGGTTTGGCCATAGAGCTTACGAATATCAATCACATCCGGGCCAAGGCTGCCTTGGTAAATCGGGAAATCGACGCTGGGTGCGCCATTGCTAAAGGAGAGGGTAGCCTTGTTATCCGCTAATTTCATTTTTCGCCTTTCGGAAGTGGTTCTGTCAACATACTCAAAATTTCGCGAATGTCTTCGCGGTCCAAACTCGCATCTACCTCAGCCAACGCCTTGCGCGCCAAATGGAGATCCAATAAATCGTTGTCACTCAAGTCCATCAGGCAGCTCAGCGCGTTGCTCTGGGGGACCGTTAAAGTGCTGGCAAATCGATTGAAAAAACGTTCGATGAAAATGTCGTTCTCCAGCAAGCCCCGGCGGCAGCGCCAGCGCAGCTTGCTCAATGCTCTTTCATCGATAAGGTCGGCGCTCAAGGCAGCGTCCTGCTAGACGGCACGCATCACCATCATTTCTTTAATTTTGCCAATGGCCTTGGTGGGGTTGAGTCCCTTGGGGCAAACATCGACGCAATTCATAATGGTGTGGCAGCGAAACAATCGGTACGGGTCTTCCAGGTTGTCCAAGCGCTCTGCGGTGGCTTGGTCGCGGCTGTCCGCAAGGAAGCGGTAGGCCTGCAACAAGCCTGCGGGGCCCACGAACTTATCGGGATTCCACCAAAAACTCGGGCAGCTGGTGGAGCAGCTGGCGCACAAAATGCACTCGTACAAGCCGTTGAGCTCCTCGCGCTCTTGGGGGCTTTGCAGGCGCTCTTTTTCAGGTGGCACCGTGTCGTTAATCAAATACGGCTTGATGGAGTTGTATTGCTGGAAGAACTGCGTCATGTCCACAATCAAGTCCCGCACCACGGGCAAGCCAGGCAATGGTTTGAGCACAATGGTGCCGGGCAAGGTGCGCATATTGGTCAAACAAGCCAAGCCATTTTTGCCATTGATGTTCATGGCGTCCGAGCCGCAAACACCTTCGCGGCATGAACGTCTGAACGTGATGCTGGGATCTTGCGCTTTGAGTTTCATCAAAGCGTCCAGCAGCATGCGCTCACTGCCATCGAGTTCAACCTCGATGTTCTGCATATAAGGCTTGGCGTCCTTATCGGGGTCGTAGCGGTAAATAGAAAATGTGCGTTTTGTCATAGTAATGGCCGGTTTAGAAAGTGCGGGTTTTCAGAGGAATGCTCTCAACGGTGAGCGGCGTCATTTGCACCGGCTTGTAGCTCAGGCGGTTGCCCTCTTTGTGCCACAGCGTGTGCTTATGCCATTCATCGTCGTTGCGCCCATTGGGGTGCGCATCCGTATGGCCGTAGTCATCCACGGTGTGGGCACCACGGCTTTCACGCCGGGCTGCGGCAGAGACAATCGTCGCCTGCGCTGCTTCGATTAGGTTTTCAACTTCTAAGGCTTCAATGCGTGCGGTGTTGAACACTTTGGACTTGTCTTTGAGACCAATGTTTTGCACCCGCTCGCGCAACGCGGCAATTTTGACCACGCCTTCGTCGAGCATGGCCTGGGTGCGAAACACGCCCGCATGGTGCTGCATGGTGGCACGGATGTCATTGGCCACGTCTTGCGCGTACTCGCCCTCGGTGGCGTTGTCTAGCCTGGCCAAGCGCGACAAGGTCTGGTCCGCTGCGTCTGCGGGCAATGGCTTATGGACTTGGTTCTTTTGGTTGAATTCAACAATATGGTTGCCCGCAGCGCGGCCAAACACCAGCAAGTCCAGCAGCGAATTGGTGCCCAAACGGTTGGCGCCGTGCACGCTCACGCAAGAACACTCGCCCACGGCGTACAAACCATTGACCACCACACTTTGGTTGCTGCTATTTTGCGTAACCACTTGGCCATGGATGTTGGTGGGAATGCCGCCCATCTGGTAATGGATGGTGGGCACCACGGGGATCGGTTCTTTGGTGATATCCACGTTGGCAAAGTTGTGGCCAATTTCAAAAACCGAAGGCAGGCGCTTTTTAATGGTCTCCACGCCCAAATGCGTCATGTCCAAATTGATGTAGTCTTTATTGGGTCCGCAGCCACGGCCCTCTTTGATCTCTTGGTCCATGCAACGTGAAACGTAGTCACGCGGTGCCAAATCTTTGTAGGCCGGTGCGTAACGCTCCATAAAGCGCTCGCCTTCGCTGTTGCGCAAAATCGCACCTTCTCCACGGCAACCCTCGGTCAATAGCACGCCGGCACCGGCCACGCCGGTGGGGTGGAATTGCCAAAACTCCATGTCTTCCAACGGAATGCCCGCACGCGCAGCCATGCCAAGACCGTCTCCCGTGTTGATAAAGGCGTTGGTGGAAGCTGCAAAAATTCTGCCAGCTCCGCCCGTGGCCAGGAGTGTGGTTTTGGCTTGCAAAACATGCACGTCACCGGTTTCCATTTCAATGGCGGTCACGCCGATCACGTCACCTTGGGCATCGCGAATCAGGTCCATGGCCAACCACTCGACAAAGAAGGTGGTTTTGGCAGCCACGTTTTGCTGGTACAGGGTGTGCAGCATGGCATGCCCGGTTCGGTCGGCGGCCGCGCAGGCGCGCTCTACCGCTTTTTCACCGTAATTGGCAGTGTGCCCGCCAAAGGGCCTTTGGTAAATCGTGCCATCGGGATTGCGGTCGAATGGCATGCCCAAGTGCTCCAGCTCGTAGACCACTTTGGGCGCCTCGCGGCACATGAACTCAATGGCGTCTTGGTCGCCGAGCCAGTCGGAGCCTTTGACCGTGTCGTAG
>JBIPME010000099.1:0-6541 GCA_044369275.1 Rhodoferax sp. | reverse complement strand
AAGAGCGACAGCTGGATTGACTATTCGACCTTAGAGGGCTGCCTGCGTGAAGATTTAGAACACAAAGCCCACCGCGGTATGGCCGTGCTCAACCCGGTCAAGCTGGTGCTTTGCAATTGGGATACCGTGATGGGCGCAGGCCACTTAGAGCCCTGTATCCAACCGGCCCTACCGCACACAACAGAGGGCGTAGAAGCACCGCCACCGCGCCTGTTTACATTGGGCAAAGAGGTCTGGATTGAACGGGAAGACTTTGAAGAAACGCCCCCCAAGGGCTACAAACGCCTGGTCCCCCCGACAACGGACGCCAACGGCCAAGCAGTTCCCGGCAGCAAAGTACGGCTCAAAGGCGGCTACGTGATCGAATGCATTGGTTGCAGCAAAGACGCCAACGCAAGCGTCACCGAGGTCCTGGCTAACGTGGTACCCGGCACCAAAAGCGGCACGCCTGGCAGCGACTCGGTCAAAGTAAAAGCCGCCATTACCTGGGTTGGGGTGGACAACGGCGTGCATGCCGAAGTACGCTTGTACGACCGCTTGTTTCTCAGCGCGCAGCCGGATGCAGGGGGCAAAGACTTTCTCGAAGACATAAACCCCGACAGCCTGAAAGTCATCACCGCGATTGTGGAGCCTTCACTGGCCCATGCGCAGCCCGACCAAAAATTTCAGTTTGAACGCCACGGCTACTTTGTTGCCGACCGCGTAGACCACCGCGTAGGAAAACCCGTTTTCAACTATGCCGTCGGGCTCAAAGACTCTTGGGGAAAATAACCCGCGCCCGTCACGCCCACAATGGGCCTGGACCCGACGTTCTCTGGGCCAGGTCCAACCCTACACCGCCCCCTGCATGCCCTGCATATGCAGGGAGTTGCCTTTGGTGGGAGCGGTGTTTGAGACTTTAGCGTTTGAGGCCAAAATTGGCCATCAATTGCTCGGTTTGCTTTTGGAATTGTTCTTGGAATTGCTCTTGCATATCTTGAAATACATTGGCGCTTGGCACCGCAGGCATTTTCATTTCCATGAGCGCTTGCATATTTTTCTCTAAATAACCGCCCATGAAGCCCTGCATCGTGTGCCCATAAAAACGAATAATATTGGCCAACACCGGTGCGGTAAACATGGGCGAGCCATTGGCCTCTTCTTCCAAAATAATTTGCAACAAAATACTGCGCGTCAGGTCTTCGGAGGTTTTGGCATCGCGAACGACAAAGGGGTCGTTTTCCATGACCATGCGCTTAATCTCTGCCAGCGTGATGTAGCTAGAGGTGTCGGTGTCGTAGAGACGCCGGTTGGGGTATTTTTTGATAATCCGCTCGTTAGAAGCGGGGTCAGTGTTTTTTTTAGTCATACAGAGTGCGCCCCGTCAAAGGGCGCATCCAAAGTGTAAGCTGCCATTCAGGGCTTGGCGGGCTCTTGCAGTATGGCGGGGTCAAAAGGTGGGCGTGTAAAAACCGTACGCAGCAGGGGCTCAAAATGGCTCAGGGGCTTGGTCGGGTACTGCGGGTCGAATGCAGCCTGATCGTATTTCTCGCAAAAACGCATGCAGCTTGCATACCATGGGTGGTCGCGGTAGGCCAGATGGCCTTGGTTGTCTTTGTCGTAATGGTGGGCGTAGTACTGCATTTGAAACAGACCGTGCATTTCCACAATCCAAGTGACCTCGGCCCGAACGTAGGGGCGCAACAAGCTGGCGGCCATCTGCGAGTGATTTTCCGGTGCCAGTTCATCGCCCAAGTCGTGCACCAAGGCCGCAACAATGGTGTCAATGTCTGCGCCGTCGTCTTGCGCACGTGTGGCGCTTTGCAAAGAGTGTTCCAAACGGCTGACTTGGTAGCCCTGCAAAGAAGAGCCTAAGCGCTCCAAGGCCACGAGCAGGCGGTCCGGCAAGGTGCGGATATAACCATGCTCCAATTCCTGCAAAAAAGCATACTCTTGCCGGGTGCCATGCTTCATTTCCGTAAAGTTAACAGCTTTCACAATATGTTCCTTCTTTTTTATGGGTTAGGCCAATTCAATTAGCGTTAACTTCTCTGCACGCGAAGTTTGCACTACGGTGCATAAAAGTTATTTCACGTTAACCTAGTTTGCGTTTCAAAACGCGGTACAAACTGCGTGGGCCATCGCGGTCAATATAACAGCCCTGTAATTGCCGATGCCCCTCAGAGGGGTCAAAAGCAGTGCGTCCATGTAGCACCCGGTTGTTGTCAAACATCATTAACTCACCGGGGTTCAGCCGAAAGCGCAGTTCGTAGCCAGGGTCCTCAAACAAAAGCCCCAAGCGTTTGCGTGCACGGTGGTAGGCTTGGGTGTCTTCTTGCGACATCAAGGGGATGTCGTCGAGCCGCGGACTGTAGTGCACGCCGCTCATATTGCCTTGGCCATCCAATTCAATAATGGGTTTGACTGCAACCAGCTCGGTGTGTGCATCACGGTATTCAAAGCGTACCGGCACACGGCTCAAGAGTTCAAAGCCCCTGGGGTCTTCTTGCTGCACCTGCTGCGCCACAGCCAAGCTGTCTACCAAGGTGGAGAGTCCGCACGAGGTTTCATTTTGCAGGCATTGCAAAATTTGGATACCCGGCACAGGGGTGCGATACGGGTTGTCCGTATGGGGACCAAGGGCCACGGGGCGGTAGGCCAAATCATTGGAGTCGGGGCGGGAATAGACCTCGAAAAAAGCACCAAAATTGGTGGTGCGAACAAAGCCAAAACGGGTAGCGATTTCTAAAATCGAGTCCTTTTGCGTAGGGGTTTTGTCAACCAGCACAAAGCCCAAGGTGATGAAGTCAGTTAACGCTTTTAAAAGCGTGCTTTCATCTTCCAAATCGGCCCAATGGTAGGCAGGCCGTGGGCCCGGATCTGCGCGCCAAGGTTGCGCTGCGGGGCACTCTTCACTCAGCACGGTGGACTCGATCAACACACTCGGGTCGTAGGTACCGGCAAAACCGTCACTGAAACCCAGGTGCAGCACAGCCCCTTCATAACGCGCCTCGACCAAGGTCAAATCTTCTGGCAACAAATGGGGGTTCATCAAACGCTGCCCCGTCACTGCATCCCGTTGGGTCGGGTCTGGGCTGCGCGACCTGAGCCATAAAGCGGGCAAAACGGTATCCACACCTCCATCACGCAACACCACTGTGGGCGGGGTATGGCTCTCAACGATACAAATTTCCATAGTAAACGCGCTTGCTTGTTTCGAAGCGTGCATTGTAGTTTCTATCACCTCAGTGCAGCCACGTGGGCTGCTGTGGGTCCGCGTTGATTGCCTTGTGCTCAGTTGGTTGTCATGCTGAAAAAAAACCAGCTTACATAAATTCATTTAATCCTATAAATTCGAAAATTAGAGTAAATTTATTGGATTTTAAGGATGAAATTAAATATTAATTTTTATAAATTAAAAATAAGAAAAATTATATTAATTTTTACAGCTATTTTTATCAATTTTCTTACAAGTGGCTTTTTGCCTCCACTCTGGGCTGCCAACGCCACCGCGTCACCACTACCTGCGCTTGGTGCAGAGCCCAACCCGATTACGATTGCACTCATAGACACTGGCATTACGCCCTTTGCCTATGGAACCTCTAGCACCTCTGGCGTCTTGTTTCTGCCTGCAAAAAACATGGTCTCTCACGAAACCAGCCTTAATGACAGCCAGCTACAAAAAGCTTCGCCATCAGGGTCCGATTGCCTCAAGGCGCCGCATGGGCTGCAACACGGCACCGACATTGCCAACCTGATGGTCGCCATGCTGGATGCAGAAAACACGGCCTCCCCAATACGCTACTCCGTCTTCATTCAGTCCATCCGCGTGCACAACGGTTGTGGTATCAAGCGCCTAGACCTGCTCAATTCACTAGCCTGGGCCGGTGGACTTAGCGCACACAACGGCATCAGCAACCCCCATCCCGCAAAAATTATCAATTTGAGTTTAAGCAGCGACAAAAACCGCTGCGGTGAGGACCTGCAAAACATCATCAACGCGTTGGTTGCCAAAAACATCTTTATCGTTGCCGCCGCAGGCAATACATTCCACAAAGCCTCCAAAGAGCCCGCCAACTGCCGGGGCGTCATCTCGGTGGGGGCTACGGACGTGGACAACAAAATCTCCGCCTACTCCGCTTTAGACCCCACGATTGGGCTCTACGCTTTTGGCGGCCAAGGTGAAGGCAGAGCACCTGCCTTGCTGGCGCCAACAAACGACCACTTTTCGCCCCAAGACTTGGCCGCACACCACGCCAACCAGATCCGCTATGAACCGCATGACAGGCGACCATCCATTCAAGATTTAATGCGGAAAAACAAAGGCACCAGCTTTGCAGCCCCTGTCGTGACCAGCTATTTAACCCAGTGGTTAAGCGCTAACCCCCAGAAAACCTTAGCCGACTTCGTTGAAGAAATTGAACGCATCACCGTGTTGCTACCGCCCTTGGCAGAATGCCCACGCTGCACGCCGAGATTACTCCCTTTGAGCGAGATGCTAAAAAAAACCTCCTTCTGATTTTTCCTAATCGACACAACTGGAATCCCACAAAAAATTAAAAATGCCAAAAAAATTCCAAATTAAGGCAAAAAAAAATTCAAAAAACCACATAAAAACCATTAAAAACACCCACATCCACACTATCGCGCAACGATGGACAAAACAGAAAAAAAATTAAATAATGTGATTTTCATTTAATTTTTAAAATTATTAATTCGAATTTTCAAAATTAAAATCCTATAACGCGCACCTGAAAAGTAAAATATTTTCACTTCGCCGTAAAATAAAAAGATTTGAAGGAACAATTTAAATTGAATGGTCCCGGAACCACCGATGGCGTAGAGCTGCGCATGCTCTACATGGCTTACCAGCGCATGCCATTGGCGCTGACCATGTTGATTGTTACTTTTGCGACTTTAGGGAATTTTGTTCTCTACTACTTGATGCCCGACTTGGAGATGCAAATCTGGATTGTTGCGGTACTTTCAACCTCCTTAATCCGATGCATTGAATGCTGGCTTTTCAATCGGTTGCAGCCGCAGAACAACCAAGTCGCCAAATGGTCACGCATTTTTACCGTTTGCATCTGCCTGCACGGCGCAGCCACAGGCTTTAGCAGCGCATGGATGTTGCCGGTGAGCTCTGATGCCGGAAAAATGTTTTTTATGGCCGTTAATTTGGTAATTTCTGGTATTGCTTTGGGCGTTATTTTGTACAACCGGGCAGGAATGATTACTTTCATCTCGCTGACCCTCATCCCCCCTGCGTTGGTACTGATCAAGCTCATGCCAATTGCGAATCTATTTACCGGCTGCGTGGTCATAATTGGTGCAATTTGTATGATTTTTTTGGGCACGCAGCTCAACAACTCTGCACGCGAATTACTCAACACCCAAACCACAATGCAACAGGCCACAGCAGACGCCAGCTTAGCCCGCGAGCAAGCAGAAAAAGCCAATGCCTTAAAAAGCCAGTTTGTGGCCAACATGAGCCATGAGATACGCACCCCTATGAACGCTGTTTTGGGCATGCTCCAACTGCTGCAAAACACCAACCTCACCGCGCGCCAGCTGGACTACACAGAAAAAGGAAAAAATGCGGCCCACGTGCTGCTAGATTTACTCAACGACATCTTGGATTTCTCCAAAATCGATGCAGGCAAAATCACGCTGGACTTACAACCGCTGCAACTCGACAAAATGCTCAACCAATTAATGGGCATTTTGCAAGTCAGCGTTGCGCAAAAGCCCCTTGCATTGCGCTTAGAAATTGACAGCAACGTGCCACTGCACCTGCTCGGCGATGCCATGCGCTTGCGCCAAGTGATGCTGAACCTTGCAAGCAATGCCATTAAATTTACCGAACATGGCGAAGTGCGCATCCATGTGCAATTAGGTAGCCAAATCGAGAGCATGGCGCAATTGCATTTCTCGGTGCACGACACCGGTATAGGCATTGATCCAGCGAAACACCAGTCTATTTTTGAAGAATTCACCCAAGCAGAAGGCTCTATTACACGCCGCTTTGGTGGAACCGGTTTGGGTCTGTCGATTGCCAAACAACTGGTTAACACCATGGGGGGAGAGTTACTGGTAGAAAGCTCCTTGGGCCAAGGCAGCACCTTTTCATTTGCCCTGCCTATGCGAACTTTGGAAACTTTGGGCATCGCCGAAGCAGACGAAGCCGAAAGGGGAAATACCGTACCGGCCTCTACACGAATCGATGCGCAGGCCCTGGATGCAGAAATAGAAAATGCCATGAATCCCTACCTAAAAAGCGCCTTCCGCAAAACCACACCCCACGCCCCAAGCGACACCGCCAACCACGCTGCTGCCCAAACCGAGGCCGAAGCAACCGTGCGAAGGCCATCCCAGCTACGCCTTGCGGGGCTGCGTTTGCTCCTAGTAGAAGACAACCTGCTCAACCAGCAAATTGCCAGCGAACTCCTAGAGCACGAGGGAGCCCATGTCACGGTCGCCTCCAACGGGAGCGAAGGGATTGAAAAAATTTCGCAGCAGACCACCGCATTCGATGCGGTTTTGATGGACCTCCAAATGCCGG
>JBIPME010000098.1:0-6544 GCA_044369275.1 Rhodoferax sp. | reverse complement strand
CGCTCAGTTTGCCCGCTATCTTGGCATTCTCCTCGTTGGCAACGCCCAAACCCCGCGCTTCGCTGCGCAGATCTGCAATCGCTGCACTGCCCTTGGCGAGCATGGGCACGAGCGAGCTATCGATGCCGAGTTTTTTCGCCATGGCGATTTGCTCTTGGCGCGACAGCCCCTGCATTTTGTTTGCCACGTCGCCCAGCAGCTGGTCGAAACTTTTAACCGAGCAGTCTGCATTTTTGGCAGACAGTCCCAATTCCTGGAGCGTCATCGCACCGCGCCCCATGCCCTGCGAAGCCTCGTTAATCACGCGGTTCACCGCGGCAACCGATGTCTTCACGGCGTCCAGGCTTGCGCCATTGGCTTTTGCCGCGTACGCGATTTCCTGTAGCGCCTGCACGCTGAGGTGGTTTAAATCGGCAAAATTGCCGATATCGTCCAGCCCAGCGGCGACTTGGGTGACGAATCCCCCTACGTAGGTCGCTGCCTGCGTGGCGGCGGTCCCCACTTTGAGCATGCTCTCGCGCAGCGCGTCAAACTTGGTTTTGAGTTCATCCACCTTCGTGATTTTTATCTCATACCCAAGAGAGGCAAAGAAGTTTTCAATGGCCATCGACACGGTTCACGTCCTCTTGTTAGTTTCGGCAAAGCGCCGTTCGTATTCGGCCTCTTCGTCCATGGCCTCATGAAAGTCGGCCAGATCGTTGATGCCGTAGGTGCCGTCTTTGAGCTCGCGCAGCCCGCACAAAGGCGGGTCACGCATGAGCGGGCGCATCACGTACCAGTTGATGTTGGCAGACTCGATGATGGCTACTGTGGTAGCTTGCTTTGGACTGAAGCGAAGAGGCCGTCGGGTAAAAAATCGCTGAAATTAAAGCGCAGCGCGGCAATGAACACCTGCCACAGCTCTTTGTTGCGGCCTGTGAAGGTGGCATTGACTTCCACGCGCTTGCCGTCCACGTTGACGTATTTGAAAACCGTCTCCATGGTGGTGATCAGCTCGTTGGCATCCATCTTGGACAGCAGCAGGCCAATGGCGGTAGCGCCTGCGGCCTCTGCATCCGAATCGGAAGAGCCGGTTTTCTTGGACTCCATGAACGCCTTGAATAGCGGCTCGCCAATGACGCGGGCCACAGAGACCTCGACTTTGACGGCCTCCATGGCGGGAATGGTGCCGAACGAAAATGTGCGGTCACCGATTTGCTTGGTGTTATCAGACACGGGGGGTCACTCCTGTTGGTTGTGGGTTGTGGGTTAGATAACGCGGTCGCCGGTGTCGCCCAGCAGCATGTCGAGGCGTTCCACCACGCAGATCCACTCGGTATTGCCTGCCGCTGTACCACGCGTCATGTCGGCGGGCTTCTTGAGGTAGCCAACCGTCCCGGTCGCACGGTCTTGGCGGAAGGTGTCTTGGAACAGGAGCGTGACGGGCACGAACGTGGCCGCACCACCCTCTTGCAACGCAATCAATGAATACAGGTAGCGGTTGGAGCTCGATGTCA
Organism: Rhodoferax sp.; assembly: GCA_044369275.1. Taxonomy (GTDB): domain Bacteria; phylum Pseudomonadota; class Gammaproteobacteria; order Burkholderiales; family Burkholderiaceae_C; genus Allorhodoferax. The sequence continues at coordinate 5,048 of JBIPME010000098.1, read as the reverse complement.
TTTGCAGCTTGAAGGCGATCTCACCCGAGCGGTCGGCACTGATGGAAACCATCATCCGGCCATCGGCACCGACCTTGTCAATGGCCGTGTCCACACGACGCTTGATCTTGATCACATCGTCGCCTTCTGCCCAGCCGGTGATCTCCACACCGTTGACCAACATGACGGTATTGAGGAATGAATAAGGACGCATATTTTCTTTCTCCTATAGATGGGGTTAACGCTCGAACGTGACCGAAATGTCCACAAAGTGAATGGCTCCGGCACCCTTGGCAATGACCTGAATCGGGGGCGCTTTGCGCGCCTGGCGGTCCGACAGGTTTTGATCAGCGACCGGCTGCGCGTAGATGTAAAAGCCCTTGGGCAGGTAGTCGCCAGACTTCACCTGGCCCAAATCCATGCCATTCCAGGTGCCCGCGGCCAACAGGCCGTTGTTCACCGCTTGCTGCAAAGCCTTCTCGACCTGCTGGACGATGGAAGCCACGCCCTTGTCGGTCTGCGGCACCTTGGTGGTGCGGGTGTACAGGAAGCCGAACACATTGGTTTCAATGGCGTTTTGCAGCCAATCCAGGCCATGCACCTCGTCAAAAAACGTGCCGCTGCCCATCACGCCCTCGGCCAGCATCGCGCTGTCGCCAAAGTAGCTGTAGTAGTTGATGTTCTTGCCGGTCAGGGCCAGGCGCTGCGATTCGCCAATGTTGACGGGCGTATTGCCTGGCAGCGTCTTGAACTTGAGCGTCAGCGTGCTGTTCTGCTCGTTAAAGTTCACCACAAAAGCGCGCGCCATTGCCGACACCACGGCATAGGCATCGTTGTCATCCCAAATCCCGAAAGAGCGGCGATACAGGTTGTTTTTGGCCCACGTCGCAACATCGTTGGACTGCGCCGCGTCCTGCACGTTGCTGGCGCTGGTGGTGTAGCCGAAGATTTTGACGCGGGCCTCTGCCCAGGCCATGCCCTCTTTCAACTGCGCCTCGGTCACCTCGTTGGTCAACGTAAAGCCATACCAAGACTGGTTGAGTTGCTGCACGGCATCCAAAGAGGCTGTCACCGACTCCATCGCCGCGCCCGCCGTGTAATAGCCCAAATCTTGGATACGCAAACCGAGCAGGCCAGAGACATCGACCGGCGAGCCCGCAGCCGTTGGGGCGGTGGCAAACACCACCGTTGAGGCCGTGCCGGTGGTGCCCGACGTGATGATGAAACGCTTACCGTTCCAAACGCAGGTGCTGCCTGCGGCCAGCGCGGCCAGCTTGGTCTGAATCAGCGTGGCCACCGCATTCAAATTGGCCGCGCCCGACAGATTGAGCGCCGTGACCTGCTTGTTCACCCCGTCAATCTTGATGTCGAAACCACCGTTGACGATGGCGCTGTAGTCGGTCATGGCCTGCGACACGGTCACGCTGCCCAGCAACTGGCCGCCCACGGCCACGTCAAAGCGGCGCGCAATGGCAAGCTGTGTCGGCGAGGGGGACTGGCTGAAGAAAACCGTCGCGGCCTTGTACTCTTCGGTGGTGGCCGCAAAATCTGCGGCCACGCCCGTAATGTCGGAATAAAACCGGATGCGGTCGCCCACGGGCAGCGACGTGCTGTTACCGAAAATGCACAACAGGCCAAAGCCCTTGCGTGCGGGAAACGTCGGGCTGGACAAAATTTTGACCCCGACGACTTTAGAAACTGGAAGAGTCATGGTGCGGTTACCTCAATGTGAATGGTTGATGAAGCTGTGAAATCAATAGGAAAACGACCGTAGGTCGGCGTGCTTACGGTCTCTTTGACGACCAGATGGAACTCCAGGTCGATCTGAGCGCGCTCTTCCCAAACGGTGTCGACAACGGCGCTCAGGTTCTTTGCCGCCGATGCCCGAACAAACCCCAGGCCTGCGGCCTGCAGCTTGTCGATGGAACTCGACAGGGAAAGCAGCGTGCGCAATTTGCACGCTTGGGAATAGGCATCGCCCCGGAAAAACTGCACCGAGGCCACCATGTGGCGCTGCCCCACCACGCTCTCCTGCAAGCTGGTGGATGGCGACGCCTCGTTTTCGACCCGAATATCGTCCCACCCGGTGGGCTTGATATCCGTAATCAACACCGTGGCGAACTGCATGTCCACCGGCACGGTGGGCGCGTTCTGGTTGGCAGGCCGCACAGAGTCGGCAGGCATTGCCAAAACGCTGCGTACAAGCTCGCGCACTTGTTTGTTGACGGCATTGAGATCAGGCATTTTGAATACCCTGTGCAACAAGCTGCCAACCGCCGTGGTCTGGCCACGGCTTAGCGACGTTAATCATGTGAAAACTCCTAGGCGGCGCTTGGCCGCATTGGTTCGGTGTCCAACAAAGGCTTGCTACTGCCCTTGCGTTTGCGTTTGCGTTTGCGTTTGATCGTGGATTGCGTGAGTGGCAAATCACCGGATTGCAATCGACGATTGCGCCCCCACCACGGCCCGCTTTTAGGCGGACCCTTTGCAGGGTGCTTTCGGGTTCATTTGCGCATGAGGGGAAAGAAAAAAAGACAACAAAAAACCCACCGCATTGCTGGGGTGGGTTGGTCTTATTCTGTTTGGTCGCGCCTTGGTCTCCGCAAGGAACCAAGGAACTTCACGTTGTGTGAATCGAGGTGGAGTTTACACCCTGGCGCGCCAATGTCAAAGGTTTTTTCAAAGTTTTTTCAAGTTTTTTTGCACACTGCACAATTTAGTCTTGTGGGGGGTCTTGTGAGCGCATCGGCGCCCGGCGCGGCCTAGTTGCGCATCAATCTGCGCCCGTGCCACTGGCTTTGGCAAAGTGCAAGCGCCAGTGGTTCCAAAACATGCGCAGCCCGGCCCCATGGTCGGTGTCCCACACGCTAGCCGGTATGCCCATGCGCCGGCGTTGCGCCTGTGGCGGCAGGCGTTGCGGAATGTAGTGCGCGAACAGGATGCGTCGGTAGCGCAGCGGCACCTGCAGCAAAGCGCGGTGCACGTCCATTGCGCGAAAGTCCAGCATCAACGGCAGCGGCTTGCCGTCAGGGCCCCAGTTTTCGGGGCTTTTGTACAGGCCCTCGGCGCTGGCGCAGCGTTGCTTGTGGTGGCGGTCTTGTGCCCAGCGGCCGAACTTGTCCAGCAGTTCGTCTGCCTCCTTGAGGTCTTGCGGTATTTCCATTCGTTGTCGTTGCATGCTTCTTTCCTGTTTGCTCTCTAAAACCACCAAAGGGTCGGCGTATTGCCACGATTCAAGCGCCATCAGCCGCCCCTCACTTCCATTTCAATTCCCGTTCCCGTTCCCATTCCCGTTCCCGTTCCCGTTTCCATTTCAACGCGGGCCGTGCGGCTGCGTGCCCGGAAGTCTTCCCAATCAAACCGAACCCAGCGGCCTTCCTCACGCAAACGGCTGTAGCTGCGCTCGCCGATGGCCTCTCTGAGCTTGGTGGTGTTGAGGTTGGTGGTCAGGATGGTCGGCATCAGATCGCGGTACCGGCCGTCAATCACGCCGAAAAGCTGGTCGCGCTCGGCATCGGTGTTGAACTGCACGCCGATTTCGTCAATCACGAGCAGCGACATGGAGGTCAGCATGCGCAAAACCTCCAGCTCGCTCGGTGCTTTGGGGTCGTCCCACCGGGCGCGCAGCATCAGCACGATTTCACGCGCTGTGGCGAAAAACGCGCTGTGCCCTTGGGCCATGACCTGCTGCGCTGCGGCGACGGCGAGGTGGCCCTTGCCGGTGCCGATGTTGCCGGCGAACAGCAAGGTGCTGCCTTTGCGGGCGTGCGCCTCAAAGTGGTCGGCAAACTCACGCGCCGTCGACAACGCCGCTTGCTTGGGCGCGGTGTCGGCGATGTAGCTGTCGAACGAGCGCGCGCGAAAGCGCTTGGGGATGCCTGCGCGGTTGAGGCGATCCTCGGTGCGCGACTGCCGTGCCCGCTCTTGCTCGGCGCGTTGCGCATCCGCTTCACGTTCGCGGGCCAGGCGTGCGCAGTCCGGGCAGCTGGACCAGATCACCTTGGCCGCTCGGTTGCCGAAGGTGGGCAGCGCGATTGCCTTGGCTTCGAAATCGCCATGCTCGGGGCAATGGACCGTGCGGGTTTGCAACGGGTCGGCGGCTGGGTTAGAAACGTCCATCGGCACTCACTCCTTCTTGAAAATCGGTATCGCCAATGCCGTGGTGGCGGCTGGGCTGCGGGGGGCGTCGCTTGTTGGTCTGGCTGGCCAGCACGCGGTCGACGTAAGCCGGTAGGAAGGCAATCGGCTCTTTGGCTTCGGACTGCGCCTTGGCGACTGCGGTGCGCATCTGCCCCACAGTGACGCCGGATTGCGCCCAGGCGCAGGCCAACGGCCAGAACTTTTTGCGGTCGTGAACGCGGCGCTGGCCCATGTCAATGCCGTGTTCGTGGCTGAAAAATGCCAGCCATTCGGCGGCAGAGGCAGGCACCAAGTCGTCGCCCAAATCGTTGCCCAAATCGTCGCTTTTGCGGGTCACGCGCTTGGGTGATTGACTGTCCCTCTCCACTTTCCACTGTCCCTGTCCACTGTCCACTGTCCCTGTCAGAGCGTTTTCCGCCGGATTTCCTGCGCCTGCTTGCGGGATTTCGGCGGGTTGTCCGGTGGACAAATCGGGGTTGTCTGGCGGATTTCCTGCGCCTGTCTGCTGCGCTGTTGCGGCCTTTTTCTTGGCGCGTTCATCGGCTTTGCGCTGGCGTTCGGCCTCTTTGCGCTGGCGGTAAGCCATTCGGCCGTCCCATGCCTCGATTGCCTTTTCTGCGACCACCGGGTGGTACAGGCGGCCATCGGAGCACTTGACCCAGCCGTGCAGCGCACCCTGGCGCACCTTCTGCCACTCCTTGACCACGCGGCCAAAACCGGCAAGCTGCGCCAAAACAATGTCGTCTTCGGGAATGCTGGCCGCAGGAACTTGGTGCCAAGACGCGCACCACAGCAACACAGCACAGCGGAACTCGTCAGCCGTGGTTTTGGCGGAGATGTCGCTGTCGCGCAGCCGCACCACGTCGAGCGGCATGAAGGGGAAATCGCGCAAATCGCAATCTGACGGGGTAAGCGGTAGGCTGTGGGGT
>JBIPME010000097.1:0-6554 GCA_044369275.1 Rhodoferax sp. | reverse complement strand
CATTGAGCCCGTCCGTGTGCTCGTAGGTCATCCAATCGGCAGCGATGACCTGGTTGCCCGATTGTGTAACGCCGTTGATTTGGCCTGAAATCGGCACCGATTGGTCCTGCACCACCACGTACTTCATATGGTCCAAGTTCAGGGCGACCGCAGTGTTGCCGTCTAACTGGTAAGCCAAACGCGCATTGGTTTCTGGAATGGAAATGTTCGCAGGATTGAGGAAAACATTGAAAATGCTGTCCAGGCTAACGTCGTTTTGGCGATCCACCGCCTCGACGTTTTTGAGCGTAAAGTCGTGGTCCACACCTGAGAAATGGATGTCGCTCTTGCTGTATATGGAGCGGTTCCAGCCCCAGTAAAGCGACCATTTCTTGGCGTTGCTGGTGGTGTTGCTGATGGTATTGCTGATGGTATTGTTGGTGACTTGCTGCGTGCTTTGGGGTGTTTTGCTATATGCCGCATTGTTATCTGCGGTGTTTTGGGCTAGGGCGAAAGTGCTGGTGATCAAACAGGCCGTACAGACCGCGGCGCTGCGTATGAATGGGGTTGGGTAATGCATCGGGGCGATTCTATTCTTTTATGCCTGTGCTGGGTTTGCTGGGGCACGGTGGTTAGCCTGCGATGGTCCCCCTTGTTCCTTGCACGGGACCCGCAGCTGCCAATAAGCCCCTATTAACTTCTCTGCACGCGAAGCTTGCGTCCATAGCAGAGAAATTGTTTCTCATTAGCGCGCAAGCCCTACCAAGGGCGCTAATACTTGCGCTTGCGCGTGGGAATGGTGGTTTAGCTGGAGAACACGCCGACTGCTTGCACCAAGCGCTTGGCTTGGCTGTTGAGGCTGTCTGCTGAGGCGCTAATTTCTTCCACCATGGAGGCGTTTTGCTGCGTCATGTTGTCGAGTTGGGACACGGCTTTGCCAACTTGTTGGATGCCAACGTTTTGCTCGCGTGACGCGAGGGTGATCTCTCCAATCAGGTCTGCCACGCGCTGGACTTGTTCCACCACATCGCTCATGGTGCGGCCGGCTTGCGTTACCAATTCGGAGCCGCTGGCCACTTTGTCAACGGAGTCGTCGATTAACGTCTTAATCTCTTTGGCCGCAGCCGCCGAGCGGCCTGCAAGGCTGCGCACCTCACTGGCAACAACCGCAAAGCCCCGACCCTGTTCCCCTGCACGGGCTGCTTCAACCGCAGCGTTGAGCGCCAGAATATTGGTTTGGAAAGCAATGCCGTCAATCACACTGATAATTTCTGCGATTTTGCGGCTGGAGTCCGAGATAAGCGCCATGCGTGTGACCACATTGGCAACCGTTTCGCCGCCGAGCATGGCGGTGGAACTGGCAGTTTTGGCCAATTCACTTGCTTTGTTGGCGGTGTCTGAGTTTTGACCGACCGCAGCGGTTTGCTGCTCCATGGCGGACGAGGTTTGTTGCAGGTTCGATGCGGTTTGCTCGGTACGGGAAGACAGGTCGCGGTTGGCGGTGGCAATTTCTGAGCTGCCTGATTGCAGCCCCCCTGCTTGTTCAAACACATCGGCCACCAAGGACTGCAAATTCAGCCCCGACTGGGTGACGGCCCGCGCAATCAAGCCCAACTCATCGCAGCGGTTCAAATTGACCGCCTCGTGCATTTCCCCGCAAGCCACTTGCTGCGCGGCTTTCATAATATTGGCCAGTGGCGCTGTGACTTGCTGTTCAATGAAGAGGTCGGCACCAATCAAAGCACCACCGAGCACGGCAGCCAAAATTCCCAGTGCGCTGGCTTCCATGCCTGTGAATGACATCAGCAACATGGTCAATGCATAGCCACCTAACATGCCCAAACGCACGCGCCATGCACATGGCAGCAGTTGCAAGGCACTGAGCCAGCTGAACAAACCAGTGCGCACCACCAAACCGCAGTGAAATGCTTTGCCACCGGCACGGCCTTCGCGGAATTCGGCATACAGCTTCTCTGCAGCGGCTATTTCGCTGCGCGAGGGCTTGGTGCGTACGGACAAATAACCGGTGATGCGTCCATTGCGTGACATAGGGCAGGCATTGGCGCGAACCCAATAGTGGTCACCATTTTTGCGGCGATTTTTTACCAACGCAGTCCAAGATTGCCCGTCTTTGAGGGTGCGCCACATATCTGCAAACGCTTCCGTGGGCATGTCGGGGTGGCGCACCATATTGTGTGGTTGCCCCATAAGCTCATCGGTTGAATAACCACTTGTGCGAATAAATGCACCATTGGCGTAGTTTATGTGACTCGACGTGTCGGTGGTTGATAACAGCGTCTCTCCATCTCCGAATTGAAATTCAGCTTGGGTGATAGGTAAATTGGTTCTCATAAGCATCTGCCCTTAATACGTTCACTCGATTATTTGTGGTTTCATGTTGTGCCAATGTTAATTATTGTTATTGCCATTGGTGGGCAAGGCTTTCATTAAAAATTTTAAAAAAATAAATTAAGGTGGCTGTCTGTTTTTTTTGAAGGTTGCTTATTTTTATTAAATTTTTCGAGGTAGTTGGTGCTTGCTAACTGCGTGATCAATGCATGAATTTTCTTTATAAGGCTGTAATTGGCAGTTGTTTTTTTGCAAGTGTTTTTGATGTGCGTCGATTGCCAATCCTCAGTCATTCTATTTTTGTTTCGTATTTCAAATTGTATTAATTTAAATATGAATTTATGAAATTAACGCCTTTTGAAAAAATGTTATGAAACAAAAAATAAATAATTCGTACATTATGATAATTTATGAAATATAGTATTTTTTTAAAAATTTTGATAACGTTGAATTTTCATTGCAAAAATAATACCTATTTTATTTTTGCAAAAAATGATTAAAATAAATTTATACCATGCGCTGTCGAAGACAAGTGTCTGATTGCTAATAAGGATTCAATATATGAAACTGAGTAAAAAACTTCCGCTGTGTTTTGCGTTTTCAATGGGGGTCTTGTTTTTAGGAGGGGTTTTCGCAATCGAATCCCTGAATAAGGCGGTAGACATGTACGCGATTGAGGTGGGTGATGAGACGCTTGCCTACAAAAAAGTGTCTGATATTCAAGAGCACTTCACTTCCGCAGTCCAAGACTGGAAAAATGTGTTGTTGCGCGGTAAAGACAGCAAAGAGTTGGAGAAAAATTGGAGTTCGCACCTCAAAGAAATGGACGCAGTGCGGGAGGAGTCAAAAAAACTGGAAGCGCTGCTTAAAGACTCGGATGAGGCCGCCGAGGTCAATCGAAAATTTAATGCAGGTCTGGTGGAAGCAACGGCAGGTTATTTGACTGCAATGGAGGCATTTAAGGCTTCGGATTTTGACCCCGTAGTCGGCGATAAAGCGGCCCGAGGCAAGGACAAAGAAGCATCGAATCGTTTGAATGAGTTAAGAGAAATTTTGGCTAAGAAAACGGTTGAAATTTCTGAAAAAGCCAGTAAATATGCGGATCGTGTGAGTTTTTTGGCGTATACGATGATATTTGTCGCGTTTACCTTAGGGATGGTATTGGCAGCGTGGCTTAGTCGAAAAATTATTCTTCCTTTGCACAATGCAGCGAAGGTTGCGCAATTGGTCAGCGCTGGAGACCTCACCGTAGCGTTCAGAGCAACGGGGGATGATGAGATTACGGTGCTCATGCTGGCATTGCAAAAAATGCAAGCCAAGTTAATTGAGCTGGTCTCTCGCGTACGGCAGCGGTCCCACGGTGTTTCCAATACCAGCACTGAAATTGCGAAGGGCAACTCTGACCTGTCCGCACGCACAGAAGAGCAAGCCACCGCTTTGCAAGAAACCTCCTCTTGTATGACGGCTTTGGGCTCTACGGTGGGGCATAGCGCTGACAATGCGCGCCAAGCCAGCCAGTTGGCTACGAGTGCGTCCACCGTTGCGGTGCGTGGTGGAGAGGTGGTTGGCAAAGTCGTTGAAACCATGAAGGGCATCAACGAGTCCTCACGCAAAATATCAGACATCATCGGCGTGATTGATGGAATTGCCTTTCAAACCAATATTTTGGCGTTGAACGCGGCGGTTGAAGCGGCCCGCGCAGGCGAGCAAGGGCGCGGCTTTGCCGTGGTGGCGTCTGAGGTGCGCAGCCTGGCCGGACGCTCGGCAGATGCTGCCAAAGAAATTAAGCAACTCATTAATGCCAGTGTGGAGCGGGTAGAGCAGGGCACCTCTTTGGTGGACCATGCGGGCGAGACCATGTCCGAAGTGGTGAGCTCGATCCGGCGGGTGACGGACATCATGGGCGAAATCAGCGCGGCCAGCAGCGAACAGGCGGCAGGCTTTGTACAGGTTGGCGACGCCGTGACGCAAATTGATGTGGTTACGCAAAAAAATGCGGCGCTTGTTCGGCAAATGACATCGGCCACCTCGGATTTGAATGAGCAGGCCCTAGAGCTGGTGCAAGCCGTATCCACATTCAAAATTCACAGCACACAAGCGCAGGGCGCGCAAGGATTTGGCGCCGAACATAGCAGAAACGAAGAACATTCGAAAACCCACACGGCACCGAAAGCACCCATGGCTGAGTCCAATGCCCGTGCGCCCCAAGCAACGCAAGCGGTGAAAATCGCTGCCAGAGCAACTTCAGCAGCGCCAGTAGCGACATCGTTGACGTCTACATCCGCACCACCATCCACGCCAAAGATTGCCCAATCGCCTGCGCCATCTTCGAACGATAAAGAGTGGGAGACTTTTTAATGCACCTTGCTGCGTGCTGATGCATGGGGTGGACGCTCTACGCGACAACGGCACGTACCTCGATACGATTTAGATACGATCTTTTGTGAACAAGGCCTCTATGGGGCCTTGTTTTTTGTAAAAAGTTTAAAAAAGAATGGTGCCTGTTTTCATTTACCTTGTTTGAGCGGTTAGAATACTCGGAGTCGGGGCGTAGCGCAGCCTGGTAGCGCATCTGGTTTGGGACCAGAGGGTCGTGAGTTCGAATCCCACCGCCCCGACCATCTCCATTGTTACTTTCGATCTCTGCCCGTAGCTCAGTTGGATAGAGCAACAGCCTTCTAAGCTGTGGGTCGGGGGTTCGATCCCCTCCGGGCAGACCAATAAAATCAACGGCTTTGTGGATTTTCCATTTCACAGTCTTCCATTGCACGGTCTTCCATTTAACAGCCGCGTAACCTTCTGTAACAGTTGCTTCAGCCTGTTAGATTTCTACTCTTTTCGCATTTCCCTCTAAGTCCAAAAAACGGTACACCGCTGCATTGAGTGCGTTTGCTTGCCCGCTGGTGTAAAAATCTGCAATACGCGTTTGCACAGGGGCTGTGCCTGGAATGGCTACCGCCGGGCCTTCTGTGTGGGGCGCTGTTGTGAGGCCGACCTGCGTTGTTTGGACGTTTCCCTGCGCCAGTTGCTGGTGCCTGCGCAGTACCCGGGCGGTTTGTTGGGCCACGGGGGTGCCACATTCCAACAAGCGCGTGGCAGGATCAATACAGGCTAGCAGCGTTTCTTGGACGAAAGGGTAGTGGGTGCAACCCAGTACGAGCACGTCAATTTCTCCCGGCTGCGGGCCGAATTTTCCAAGCGCTTCGGTGTAGTGCTGGCACAAATACGCTATTTGCTTGGCGTCGTGGCGTTCAATGGCCGCAGCCAAGCCGTCGCAAGCTTGCAAAATGAAGCGGGCTTGGCCTTGCAGGGATTGCAGCAAGCGCTGGAATTTTTCGCTGTGCAAGGTGTTTCGGGTTGCCAAGACGCCGATGGTTTTGCTGTGGCTGTGCAATGCCGCAGGTTTGAGGGCAGGCTCTATGCCGATGATGGGCAGTTGGGGATAGCGTAGGCGCAGTGTGCCAATGGCTGCTGCGGTTGCGGTGTTACAAGCCACCACCAAGGCCTTGATGCGGTGTTGGGCAATCAGGTGCTCGCTGATGGCAACAGAGCGCGCCACTGCATGCGCTGCATCCCTGTCGCCATAAGGTGCGTGGGCACTGTCGGCAAAATACACGAAGTGCTCATGCGCAAGCTCGGTTTGCAAGGCGCGCAACACGCTCAAGCCGCCAATGCCGCTGTCAAACACCCCAATGGGGTTTTGGCTGCTTGAGGGCAGGCTTAACCGGGGGCGCGGCATGGGGCTTAAATCGCTTTCAAGACCGTGGTTTTGAATTCGCCGCTGGCGATTTTTTGTTGCCAGAGTGCGGGGCCTGTAATGTGGGCGCTGGTGCCGCCCGCATCCACCGCGACGGTGACGGGCATGTCGACCACGTCGAATTCGTAGATAGCTTCCATCCCTAAGTCTGCGAAGCCTACGACTTTGGCGTGTTTGATGGCTTTGCTGACCAAATAGGCAGCGCCCCCAACGGCCATGAGGTAGGCGCTTTGGTGTTTTTGGATGGCTTCAATCGCAACGGCACCGCGCTCGGCCTTGCCAACCATGGCGATTAAGCCGGTTTGGCTCAGCATCATGTCGGTAAAGCCGTCCATTCGGGTGGCGGTGGTGGGGCCTGCGGGGCCCACGGCTTCACCAGCGATGGGGTCCACGGGGCCCACGTAGTAGATGACCCGGTTCGTAAAGTCCACGGGCAAAGGCGCGCCTTTGGCAAGTAGGTCCTGGATGC
>JBIPME010000096.1:0-6560 GCA_044369275.1 Rhodoferax sp. | reverse complement strand
CGTTTAGAGTTTGAACAGGCTGCAGATTTGCGCAATCAAGTCAGCGCACTTTCCAATGTGTTGCATCAACAATCGGTAGACAATGTGTCTGACCGCGATGTGGACATTTTGGCTGTCAAGGTGCAGGGAGGGCGCGCTTGCGTCAATTTGGCGATGGTGCGCGGTGGTCGGCATTTAGGTGATCGTCCCTACTTCCCCGTTCATATTGAAGAAGCATGGTGCAGCCAGGATGTAGAGCAGCTAGAAGAGCCTGTTGAGCTTGCAGCTGTGCAACGCCCCTTGGTCGAGGTTCAAGTTTTAGAAGCATTTTTAGCCCAGCATTACATTGACGTGCCGATGCCCTCGGTATTGGTGCTTAGCGAGCCGGTAAGCAAATCCTTGTTGCATTTGTTGCAAGAGCAGACAGGCGTCAAGTTCAGTGTGGTGCATCAGCCGCGCGAGCAGCGCCGTACTTGGTTAGAGATGGCGCAAACCAATGCGGGCTTGCAATTGGCACGCTTGTTGGCAGAAGAGGGGTCTCAGCAGGCGCGTACACGTGCTTTAGTGCAAGCCTTGGATATGGCTGTAGAAAATTTAGATACATTGCGTGTGGAGTGCTTTGATATATCGCACACAGCCGGTGAGGCTACACAGGCTTCCTGTGTGGTTTTTCAGAATCACAAAATGCAAAATTCAGAATACCGTCGCTACAACATAGAAGGCATTACCCCCGGAGATGACTATGCTGCTATGCGTCAGGTACTGTTGCGTAGGTATGGCAAATTGGCGCAAAGTTTGAATGAGGCTAAACAAATAGGGCAAACTTACCTTGGCGCGGGGCGTCTACCGGATTTGGTTTTGGTCGATGGAGGCAAAGGTCAGGTTGCGATGGCTCGTGAGGTCTTTGTGGGTTTGGATTTAGACCTGTCATTGATCGTAGGCGTAGAGAAAGGAGAAGGGCGTAAAGTAGGTCTAGAAGAGTTGGTATTTGCCGATGGCCGTGAAAAAGTTTATCTTGGCGCAGATTCTGCCGCGTTGATGTTAGTGGCACAGATACGCGATGAGGCACATCGATTTGCGATTACTGGAATGCGTGCGCAACGTGCCCGTGTACGCATGGATGGCGGCAAGCTAGAAGAAATTCCTGGAATCGGCCCTAAGCGACGCGCAAGTTTACTCAAACGCTTCGGTGGTGCGAGAGGGGTGTCGCTAGCAAGCGTTCAGGATTTGGCGACCGTGGATGGAATTTCTCATGAATTAGCACAAGAAATCTACAGAGCACTGCACTAGCCATGACACAATCATGCCTATGTTCATGACAATCCCCACCATAATGACTTGGGCTCGCATATTTGCGATTCCCCTGATCGTTGGCGTTTTTTATTTGCCTGAAAGTTTTGCAACCCAAATTGGGAAAAACTGGATTGCCACCGCAATGTTTGTTTTTTTTGCATTAACCGATTGGCTCGATGGCTACCTCGCACGCAAATTAAACCAAACGTCTTCTTTTGGCGCATTTTTAGATCCAGTGGCCGATAAGTTTTTGGTTTGCGCCTGTGTTTTGGTCTTGGTGCATTTACAACGCTGCGATGTTTTCGTTGCCTTAATCATCATCGGGCGTGAAATTGCAATTTCCGCGTTGCGTGAATGGATGGCGCAAATAGGCGCATCGAAAAGCGTCGCTGTGCACAGATTAGGGAAACTAAAAACCGTAGTACAAATGGTTGCCATTGCTTTTCTACTTTTCGATGGTGAGGTTTGGGGTTTGGTAAACACCCATCAATGGGGGCTGGTTTTGATATGGGTGGCCGCAGTGCTTACCGTATGGTCTATGGCCTATTACCTTCAAAAGGCAATTCCTGAAATCCGCGCAAAAGCCAAGTAGCTTGACAAGTAGCTTGTCCTACACCCCTTCGATTTCGTCCTACCTAGGAGAAAAATAAAAAAATTTCGACTCAAAGATTTTTCGCTGTAAAAACACCTTAGAATCTAGGGCTGCGATGTTAAATGACATTCATGGCCTTGAATTTTTAAGGCGCATTTCATTTAACTTTGCTTCTATTAAAAGGGGTATTTGTGAATAAAACGGAATTGGTTGACTGCATTGCTGAAGATGCTGATATTTCCAAGGCTGCTGCAGTTCGTGCTTTGGATGCTATGCTAGAAGCGGTGACAAAAGCTTTGAAGGCAGGTGATTCTGTTACTTTGGTTGGTTTTGGTACATTTGCGGTAAATCAGAGGGCTGAGCGAGTAGGCCGTAATCCTCGTACAAATACGGCAATAAAGATTCAAGCTGCTAACGTTCCGAAATTCAGAGCCGGTAAGGCTCTTAAAGATGCGTTAAACTAGTGGTTTGCGAATATAGGTTTTAAGGTGGGGTGATTAGCTCAGTTGGTAGAGCGGCGCCCTTACAAGGCGTAGGTCGGCGGTTCGAGCCCGTCATCACCCACCACACCAACAAAGGCGAACAATTGTGTTCGCCTTTTTTATTGTTTTTTTGGAGAGCAAGTCCCATGTTCGAATTTGTTCGTAAGCACACTAAGATCATGATGTTTTTCATGTTCTTGTTGCTTATTCCTGCCTTTGTTTTGGTGGGTATTGATGGATTTATGGGCAAAAGCGGTGGGGGACAGACCGTGGCGCAAGTGGGTGGCCATGCTATTACCCAAGCCCAATGGGATGCGGCCCATCAAAATCAAATACAGCGTTTACGGGCATCTTCACCCAATATAGACCCCCAACTTTTGGATTCTGCCAGTGTGCGCTACGCATCATTAGAGCGCCTAATTCGGCAGCAGGTGATTACTGCGGCTGCGCAAGATATGCATCTAGTGGTTTCGGATGAAAGGTTACGCAAGTTGTTCAGGGACAGTCCTGAGTTTGATACTTTGCGCCGTGAAGACGGTACCTTGGACGTAGAGCGCTATACGCAAATAGCCACCAGCCAAGGACTTAGCATGAAGCAGTTGGATTTGCGAATTAGTCAGCAGATTGCAGAGCGAACTTTAGAGTCGGGTATTTTGACAACCGCTTTTGCTGCCCCAGAACAGGCAAAAATAGCATTTAATGCGTTTTTTGAGCGAAGAGACGTTCAACTCGTCCAGTTTTCTCCGGCAGAATTTGCTGCAAAGGTGAATCCTACGGATGCAGAGATTGATGCGTACTACAAATCCCATCAGGCAGCCTTCGAGGCCCCTGAAGTTGCTGATGTCGAGTACGTGGTCTTAGACATGGATGCAGTTAAAAAATCCCTTGTTCTGAAAGAACAAGATTTGAAAACTTACTACGATGCCAATGTTGAGAGACTCAGCGGCAAAGAAGAGCGTCGTGCAAGCCATATTCTGATTAATGCAGCCAAATCGCTCCCTTCTGCTGAAAGACAGAAAGCGAAAGAGCAAGCACAAAAATTACTGGAACAAATTAGAAAAAATCCAGCCAATTTTGCAGAATTTGCAAAAAATAACTCTCAAGATCCTGGTTCTGCTAAAAACGGAGGGGATTTGAACTTTTTTGGCCGTGGGACGATGGTGAAGCCCTTTGAAGATGCAGCCTTTTCACTTAAAAAGAATGAGATTAGTGAAGTCGTCGAGTCTGATTTTGGTTACCACATAATCCAATTGACAGATGTCAAATTACCCAAGCAAAAAAGCTTTGAGGAATTGCGTATAACGATAGAGTCGGATGTGCGTGCCCAGCAAGCCCAGGTTAAATTCGCCGAAGTGGCTGAGGCTTTTAGCGAAGCTGTTTATTCACAGCCCCAAGACTTACAAAATACAGCGAAAAAACTCAATCTTGAGCTTAAAACAGCTAGCAATATTTTGTCAAAACCCAAACTACAAGATGCCAGCATTTTGGGTAATGCTAAGCTGCTGGCGGAAATTTTTTCGTCAGAATCTATCAAAAGTAAAAACAATACCCAAGCCATTGAAACGGCCCCCAATCAGCTGGTTTCTGCACGGATTACGCGTTACAAGGCAGCTCAATTGCAGCCTTTAGCGGAAGTGAGCGCCAATGTTCGTGAGCGTTTGGTGGCGAGTCGCTCCATTGAGCTTGCAAAAACGCAAGCGTTGGAAAAGTTGGAAGCTTGGAAAAAGAAAGAAGATGCGTCCGTGTTGGGCCCTATGCTTACTTTGTCCAGGGACCAAGCAAATAAAGGCCAAGAACGCATTATCAATGAGGTTTTACGTGCGCCGACAACCAAGCTTCCTGCTTGGGTTGCTGTGGATTTAGGTAAGCAGGGTTACGCAGTGGTACGTATTAATAAAGTTGTACCGCGTGCACAGGTAGATGAGGCGACTGCGAAGCAAGAACTTGCGCAATATACGCAGTTGCTAGCTACTGCTGAAAACCAAGCATTTTATGAACAGCTTAAAAAGCGTTATAAAGTTAAGATCAAGGTGCCTAAACCTGCTGCGGAATTTGCTGGCGCTGATCTCTCTACTGAATAGCAAGTTTCTATTGCGCTAGAGTGTTATTCAGTTAAGCCTCCATTGTTTCAGGGGGCTTTTTCTCAGCGTAGAAAATGCTACAACGGTTTTTCTAATTGCATGATAAATGCAAGATTAATGCATGATGAATGCATGGTGGTGAATTGAACTTCTTTAAACGCGCTATTGAAGTTTGTGCGCCCTTTTGCTGCAATCCTGTGGTAGCGGACTGAATCGATAGGGTTCCGAATCGATAGCTTGCTTGCAGTTTTTAAAGCCTCATTTTCTTTGTAAACCGAAGTTTGAATATGACTTTTCACGCACCATTGATTATTGATATTGCGGGCACGTCCTTAAGCAAAACGGATCGCCAACGGCTCAAACACCCCTTGGTTGGCGGACTGGTATTGTTTTCTCGTAATTGGACGGATAGAGAGCAGCTCACGGCCTTATGCCGTGAAATTAAAAAAATCCGTTCGGATTTATTGATTTGTGTGGACCACGAAGGTGGGCGTGTTCAACGTTTTAAGACCGATGGTTTCACGCACCTTCCACCCATGCGGGCATTGGGAGAGTTGTGGATGGCTGCTGCGCATCCCAAGAAAAAAGCCGGCCCATTGGATGCAACGAATGCGGCGACAGCTTGCGGTTATGTGCTTGGTTCCGAGCTGCGTGCTTGTGGTGTGGACTTGAGTTTTACGCCGGTGTTGGATTTGGATTATGGCGAGAGTAGCGTTATTGGCGACCGTGCATTTTCCAGTGATGCGCGTGTAGTTAGCATCTTAGCCAAAAGCCTAATGCATGGTTTGTTGCGCAGTGGCATGTCCAATTGCGGCAAACATTTTCCTGGTCATGGATTTGTCAAGGCCGACTCCCATACGGACATGCCAGTGGACAAGCGCAGCTTGAAATCGATTATGGAACATGATGCAGCGCCATACCGTTGGCTTAGCACAGGTTTAACTAGCGTAATGCCTGCGCATGTGGTCTACCCTAAGGTGGATAGCCGGCCAGCAGGGTTTTCGTCGCACTGGCTCAATGGTATTTTGCGTGGGCAAATTGGTTTTACTGGGGCCGTTTTTAGCGATGATTTATCAATGGCGGCAGCCCGTCATTTAGATGGCAAAGACTTGAATTACACGCAAGCTGCTCTTGCGGCGTTGCAGGCAGGTTGTGACATGGTGCTGCTATGCAATCAGTCAATCCCTGATGCCGGTGATGGTGTTGAGATTGATGCGTTGATTGCAGGGCTTACTGAGGCGCAGATCACGGGTTCCTGGCATATTGTTGATGCAAGTGAGCTCCGACGCAAAGCTTTGTTGCCGCAGACGCCAGCACTTGAGTGGGAAAATTTGATGGTTTCGCCACTTTATATGCAAGCTTTAGACTGGATTTTTTGAAAAAGATTCTCGGATTTCAGTCAGTTTTTTTCTTATAGATTAGGAGAAAATGAAGCTTAAGTCTTTCTTTGTCGCGACTTAGATGGTTGTTGTTTGTGGTTTTTCTATGGCATAAGCAGCGGCACCCGCGCAATAGTTTTCTTGTTCTTTCTTAAAAATAAAAGCTTCTTCGGAAGCTTTTATTTTTTCAGCCTTGTTAAGACCCTCGATTAAGGCGACCGATGCAAGCGCGGCGAAGACAATGCGACCAGATGGTCTTGCGTAGCTTGGTCAATGGTTGGGTGGCGTTGCAATTGGCCTGTATTGAGCAATGCAGTGCGCAGTTGCTGCAAGTCTTTGACAGTCGGGGCCACTTTGATTTGCGCCAAGGCTGCTTGGGTGTTTCCCGCTTGAATCAGTTCTGCAACTTTGGTAGCCCAAGTACGTTGGCGTGACATTGGAGATTTTCCCTTCTTGGTTCAATGGCTGCATCAATATACACAAACCATTTTTGCACAGCTTGTGTAGCGCAGACGTAGATCAATGGTTCAAAAGAACTTGCTGCGTAATTTTCCAGCAAAGTCCTTAGGCATTTCAATTTCAATTTTCATTTCCAATGACGCCGTATTTAGGTCTTAACATGCCAATTTAAGCCCTACAGAGGTTTTTGGCGCATGCAGACGCAATCAGCATATCGGGGAAACTTTGGAAAATAATTACGCGCTGTTTGGATTAGGCACAAGGCGCAGTAATTTTGTGTAAGTTGACGAGCCTT
>JBIPME010000120.1:0-6008 GCA_044369275.1 Rhodoferax sp. | reverse complement strand
GCCTAGAGCGGAGTAAAGGGGCGGCGTAAAAGGGCAGAGGGGAGGGTGGCGGCTTAAAGCGCCAAGAGGTTTGCAGCCCTTCACAGCCCGTTGCACGGTGGCTGTGAAGGTTGCCGAGTAAGGCTTAGAGCATTGCTTTGAGCAATTTGGCCATTTCAGAGGGGTTGCGTGTGACTTTGAAGCCGCAGGCTTCCATGATGGCCAGTTTGGCATCGGCGGTGTCAGCGCCGCCAGAAATCAGGGCACCTGCGTGGCCCATGCGTTTGCCAGCGGGGGCGGTGACGCCTGCGATAAAGCCGACGATGGGCTTTTTCATATTGGCTTTGCACCACTGCGCTGCTTCGGCTTCGTCGGGGCCGCCAATTTCGCCGATCATGATGACGGCGTCGGTATCGGGGTCGTCGTTGAAGGCTTTCATGACATCAATGTGTTTCAAGCCATTGATGGGGTCGCCCCCAATGCCGACTGCGCTGGACTGGCCCAGGCCGATTTCGGTCAATTGCGCCACGGCTTCGTAGGTGAGTGTGCCGGAGCGCGAGACCACGCCGATACGGCCTTTGCGGTGGATGTGGCCGGGCATGATGCCGATTTTGATTTCGTCAGGGGTAATCAAACCGGGGCAGTTGGGGCCTAGGAGCAGGGTTTTTTTACCGCCAGCGGCTTCTTTGGCTTTCATGCGGTTGCGCACTTCGAGCATGTCGCGCACCGGAATGCCTTCGGTAATGCAGATCGCCAAATCCAAGTCGGCCTCTACCGCTTCCCAAATGGCTGCGGCTGCGCCTGCGGGGGGCACGTAGATCACGGACACGGTGGCGCCCGTGGTGGAGGCGGCCTCTTTGACGGAGGAGAAAATCGGGATGTTGAAAATAGACTCGCCCGCTTTTTTCGGGTTCACGCCGGCGACGAAGCAGTTTTTGCCGTTGGCGTATTCCTGGCATTTTTCCGTGTGGAATTGGCCGGTTTTGCCGGTAATGCCTTGGGTGATAACTTTGGTGTCTTTGTTGATGAAGATAGACATATTCGTGCTCCGACTTATTGGACCGCTGCCACTACACGTTGGGCCGCATCGGCCATGGTGTCAGCACTGATGATGGGAAGACCGCTTTGCGCCAGCATCGTTTTGCCGAGCTCTTCATTGGTGCCCTTCATGCGAACGACCAAGGGGACGTTCAGATTGGTGGCTTTGCAGGCGGTAATAATGCCGGTGGCAATGGTGTCGCACTTCATGATGCCGCCAAAAATGTTGACCAAAATGGCCTTCACTTTGGGGTTTTTCAGCATAATTTTGAAGGCTTCTGTGACTTTTTCAGGGGTGGCACCACCGCCTACGTCTAAGAAGTTGGCAGGCTCTGCGCCAAACAGTTTGATGGTGTCCATGGTGGCCATGGCCAAGCCTGCGCCGTTGACCAAGCAGCCAATGTTGCCGTCCAACGAGATGTAGGCCAGGTCAAATTTAGAGGCTTCTACTTCGGCGGGGTCTTCTTCGTCCAAATCGCGGTAGGCCACGATTTCGGGGTGGCGAAACAGTGCGTTGGAGTCGAAGTTGAATTTGGCATCCAAGGCCATGACTTGGCCTTTGCTGTCACGGTTGAGCGGGTTGATCTCGACCAAGGAGGCATCGGTTTGCATGTAGCACTGGTAGAGCTTTTTGAAGATGTCTACGGCTTGGCTGGTGGAGTCGGCGGGCATGCCAATGGCGTCGGCAATTTTCTTGGCCTGCGCGTCACCTAAACCGGTCAAGGGGTCGATGAATTCGGTGATGATTTTTTCAGGGGTGCTGTGGGCGACTTCTTCGATGTCCATGCCGCCTTCGCTGGAGGCGATGAAGGCGATTTTTTGCGAGGCCCGGTCGGTCACCACAGAGACGTAATATTCTTTGTTGATGTCGGCGCCGTCTTCGATGTAGAGGCGGCGAACTTTTTGGCCTTCGGGGCCGGTTTGGTGGGTTTTGAGCTGCATGCCCAAAATTTCGCTGGCCAAACGTTTGACATCGTCAATGCTTTTTGCCACTTTGACGCCACCGCCTTTGCCGCGCCCACCGGCGTGGATTTGCGCTTTGACAACCCAAACCGGGCCGCCTAGTTTTTGCGCAGCCTCTACGGCCTCTTGCACCGTAAATGCGGGGATGCCGCGTGGCACTGGCACGCCAAATTGGCGCAGAATCTCTTTGCCTTGGTATTCATGGATCTTCATAACATCTCTTTAAAAGCTGGACAATGTTTACCATGCGTCAAGAAACTTCTTTTCGCATGGCACGCTAGCGTAACAAAGACGCGACTGTATCATGCTGCGATGCAAAAGAGACACGAATGCGTTGCGGCATTCGTTTTTGTTGTCTACAGAGTGATGGGCGCATTTGCAATTGTGGTTTATACGCATAGGAGGCGGGCATGAAAAAAGTTTTTATTGATGGGCAGGCTGGAACGACGGGCCTGCAAATTCGCCAGCGCTTGGAGCAAATGGCGGATATTGCGTTGTTGCAAATTCCTTCGGAGTCGCGCAAAGATCCCCAAGCCAAGCGGGCGCTGATGGCGCAGGCGGATTTGGTGGTTTTGTGTTTGCACGATGCCGCTGCGCTGGAGTCGGTGGCCATGCTCGATGACATGGCGCTGGGTGTAAGCGGCCCCAAGATGCGGGTGCCCAAGGTGATTGACGCCTCTAGCGCACACCGCACGGCCTCAGGCTGGGTGTATGGGTTTCCTGAGTTGGCGGCGGGCCAGGCGCAGGCCGTAGCAAAGGCCAGCCGTGTGAGCAACCCGGGCTGCCATGCCACGGGTGCCATTGCCTTGGTTCGTCCCTTGGTGGATGCGGGGTTGTTGCCCGCAGATTTCCCCATTTCTTTGCTGAGTGTGAGTGGCTATTCTGGCGGTGGGCGCAGCTTGATAGAGGCGCATGAGCAGGGCCAAGCCCCTGCGTTCGAGTTGTACGCTTTGGGTTTGCAGCACAAGCATGTGCCAGAGATCATGCGTTACACGGGCCTGACCCGGCGCCCGCTGTTTGTGCCGAGCGTGGGCAATTTCGCGCAGGGCATGTTGGTGCAGTTGCCGCTGCATTTGGATTTGCTGCCGCACAAAACCACCGTGCAAGATTTGCACGACGCTTTGCAGCAGCATTACCGTAGCAGCCCGTGGGTGACGGTGGAGCCTGCAACGGCGGACGCTAAGCTGGATGCGGTGGCTTTGCGTGGGACCAATCAACTGGAGTTGCGCGTGTTTCCCGCAAGTGTTGCGGGCCAAACCCAAGACAGCCCGCATGCGGTCTTGGTCGCACGTTTTGATAACCTGGGCAAAGGTGCCAGCGGTGCTGCCGTGCAGAACTTGCGGTTGATGTTGGGGTTGGAGGCGGGCACCGACAGCAGCATGAATATCGCGACCGCCGCAACCACTGCAACATCCAGCGCCGCCGCTTAACTTGTTTTTTAACGTGAAAGAACTTTCATGCCACGCGGGGCGCAGGCTTCGCGTGCATGAAAGTTCGGGTGGTTTAGTCTTCGCGTTGCTCCAAAGCGGGGAGCAATACGGTGACCACCAAGCCGCCTTCGGCGTGGTTGTGCAGGCGAATTTCGCCGCCGTGCGATTGCACAATATTGCGCGCAATGCCCATGCCCAGTCCGGTGCCGCTGCGGTTGCTTTTTTGGCCATGGCTTAAGCGCACACGCGGGTCAAACACGGCGGTCATGAAGGAGCGGGGAATGCCGGGGCCAAAGTCGCGCACTTCCACCATGGCCATGTTGCCCAGTCGGCTCAGGCGGATTTGCACGCGTTCGCCGTAGAGTACGCCGTTGTCAATTAAGTTGGACAGGGCGCGTTCCAGTGCCAAGGGTTTGGCCTCGATGGTGATGGGCTCAGATTGGAGGCCAATTTTGGCGTCGGGGTAGATGGGGCGTTTGGTCAGGCGCAGCAGCACGGTGTCGAGTCGCACGGGGGTGATGTTTTCGTGGATGTCGGTGTCTTTAAGGCTTTGCAAGGAGGATTTGACCATCATGTCCAGGTCGTCCAAGTCTTCGTTGAATTCTGCCCGCAGGTCGTCTTCGTCAAAGAGTTCGGTGCGCAGGCGCAGGCGCATGATGGGGGTTTTGAGGCCGTGGGAGATGCCCAAAAACAGGCGCTCTCGGTCTAGCAAGTAGCCTTGGATGCGGGCTTGCATTTCATTGAAGGCTTCGGCCATGCGGCGCATTTCAGCGGTTCCGGTTTCGGGCACTTTCTCGGGGGCACCGGCGCTGCCGAAGGCGTTGGCGGCAAATGCGATGCGGTTGAGTGGTTTAACCAAGTCGCGCACCAAGAGCACGGTCAGTAGCAGCACGGTCGCAAGGGTTAGCAGGTGCATGGCGATGCGTTCTAGCGTAAAGGGGTTGGCGTGCGCTAGAAAGTAGGGGTCTGGCATGGGGGCGGTGAGGTAGAGCCACTGGTTGGGCTCTACCTCGGCCTGGATCACCAGCATGGGCACTGCAGGCTCGCCCAAGAGCATGGCGGAATCTATCCACGAGGCGGGCAGGTCATCGAGCAGGCGGCCATTGTCCGAAATGGGCAGGCCACTGGGCCAAGCGAACGCTACGCTTACGGTGGTGGAGGCTTTGAGCTGTTGGAGCAGCTGCGTTTGCACGGCATCGGTGACGGTGTCGAGCAGAGATTCGTCGCGGATGGCTTTGATCGGCAGCACGTTTTGGTTGGCGTTCACAAAAAAACGCGTTCCGCCCATGCTATGCAGTTGGGTGATGAGGATGGGGCGGTGCTGTGCGGGAATGTCTTGGTAGTAGCGAATGGTTTCTATGGCGTTTTCGGCCATGTTTTGCGCGCCCTGCAGAGCCTTGGTTTTGGAGGTGGTGTGCAGATGCAAGGCCCAAAACAGGGTGGCAGTGAGTTGGGTGGCAATGACGCCTAGCGCCATCACAACGACCATTCGGTTGAGGAGCTGGTCTGGGAGGAAGCGTAGTAAGAAGTTTCGTTTGTCAGACATCGCTGTGGGAGGTTACATCCGCCGAGAAAACGTAACCACTGCCACGTACGGTTTTGATGAGGGCAGGTTGTTTGCCATCGTCTTGCAAGCGTTGGCGCAAGCGGCTCACTTGCACGTCTAACGAGCGGTCCAAGGGGCCTAGGTCGCGGCCCCGGGTTTGTTCCATGAGGCGGCCTCGGTCTAGGGTTTCGCCCGCATGCTCGGCAAAAAAGCGCAGTAAATTGAAGTCCATGCTGGTGAGCACCACGGTCTGGTTTTGTGAGTCCGTGAGTTGGCGTTCGACCAGGTCCATCGTAAAGCCTGAAAAGCGCAGGTAGCGCACCACACCGGTGGCGCCGCCGACTTGCATGCGCCGTTGAATGGCTTTGATGCGCGCTAGCAGTTCACGCGGGTTGTAGGGCTTGGCGATGTAGTCATCCGCCCCCAGTTCTAGGCCGACGATGCGGTCGGTGTCGTCGGCGCTGGCGGTGAGCATGACGATGGGGATGGCGGACTGGCTGCGCACGGTTTTGCACAGCGTAAAGCCATCGGTGTCGGGCAGCATGACGTCCAAAATGACCATGGCCAGGTCTTCTTTGCAGCGGTCAAATTCGCTCAGGAAACTCGCCCCGTCATGCGCTACGCGTACATCGTACTGGTGTTTTTCTAAATAGGTTTTGAGTAGATTACGGGTCTTCTGGTCATCGTCAACGAGGAGTAGGGTGCGGTTCATAGTGGTACTCAATGTGTTTTAGTCGATGCGCGCATTACAACAGAAAGGTGATTTTGTGCATCAACAGGTTCCATGTTAGGCGTAGTAACAAAATGTAGAAGGACTTTATTAAGGGCGTTTTTCGTGGGTTCAGTGGAAATCATGCGGTTGATGAGGCTGGGAACCTTGGGACTTGAGGGGGTTGCAAACACATTCCAAGCGTCGCGCGCGCAGGGATTGAGCTTGGCAATGGCTTGGGCATCTAAATCGGCGCGCACGGGAATGGCGCTTTTGCTTTGGTTAAAAGCGATTTGTGTGGGGAGGTTCAGTGCCACTTCTGCTACTTTTTCTTGTGCTTGGG
>JBIPME010000095.1:0-6626 GCA_044369275.1 Rhodoferax sp. | reverse complement strand
CGCCCAAGCGGCAATATCGGCCTCGTGCGTCACCATCACCACGGTCATGCCTTGGGCATTGAGTTCGGTGAGCAAATGCATGATTTCCTCGCTGGTTTGCGAATCCAAGGCCCCCGTAGGTTCGTCAGCCAGAATCAGCGCAGGGCTGTTGACAATGGCCCGCGCAATGGCCACCCGCTGCTGCTGCCCGCCCGAGAGCGCGCTGGGCACGTGCGCGCTACGCTGCGCCAAGCCCACGCGCTCTAGCGCAGCTTGGGCCTTGGTGCGCCGCTGGGCGCGGGGCAGGCCCGCGTACACCATGGGCAGCTCCACGTTTTCCAGTGCGCTGGTACGCGGCAATAGGTTGAACTGTTGAAAAACAAAGCCGATGCGGCGGTTGCGCACCAAGGCCAAGGCATCTGCGCTCAGACCCTCTACCGCATCGCCCGCCAAAGCGTAGCGGCCCTCGGTAGGCTGGTCCAAACAGCCCAAAATATGCATCAAGGTCGATTTGCCCGAGCCAGAGGCCCCCATGATGGCCACAAACTCACCCGCCTGCACTTGCAAGGACACCCCGCGCAAAGCGTGCACCAACTGCCCGCCTACGTGGTAGCGCTTGGTCAAGCCAACGGCGTCAATTAACCACATACAGCCAACTCATACAGCCATCTCACCAAGCTAAGCGGGGAGCCGCGCTGGCGGGTTTAGCGCCCCCGGCTGCTTGGCCACTGTCCGCGCTCGCTTGCACTTGCGTTACCACCTGCACACCGGGTTGGAGCCAGGCTGCGGTGCGGGGCTCGTCAACCTCCAGCAACTCCGTTTGGCGGCCATCTGTGACCCCCAAACGCACGGCCACCGGCTGCGGCTGGCCTTGGCGGTCGAGCACATAAATGCGCCCACGCGTGCCACTGGGCTTGTCCATGGGGGCGGAACTGGCGGCAGGTTTGGGCTGGCCCTTGGGGGCTGCGCTGGGTAAATCTGCCTGCGCTATGCGAACCCGCAAAGCCGCGTTGGGGACCGTCCAAACATTCTCACGCGTATCGGTCACCACCCGCACATTGGCCGTCATGCCGGGCAGCAATTGCCGCTTGGAATTCGAAAACCGCACAATGGCCACGTAGGTCACCACGTTGGCCACATTGCTGGGCGCTTTGCGTAACTGCGCAATCTTGCCCTCGAACGTTTGGCCTGGAAATGCATCGACCGTGAAGCGGGTGGTTTGCCCCGGCTGCAAGCGGCCCACATCGCTTTCATCAATCACGGCCTCCACTTGCATATCGGCCAGGTTTCTCGCAATCACAAACAGCTCGGGCGACTGCAAACTAGAAGCCACGGTTTGCCCCCTTTCAATAGCGCGTTTGATCACAATGCCCGCCACCGGCGAAGTAATGCGCGTGCGTGCCAAATCAATCCGCGCTTGGGCCAGCAAGGCCTGGCGCTGCGCCACATTGGCCTGTGCCGATTGCACTTGCGCCTGCGCCACCGCCACTTGCGCTTGCACCGCCTTCAGCGCTTGGGCTGTTGAGCCCCCCAAGGCCAGTGCCCGGTCCAGTTCGCTTTGGCTAATAAACTGCTGGGCCAAGAGGCTTTGTTTGCGTGCGGCATCGCGCTGGGCCTCGTCCATGTCGATCTGGGCGCGTGCGACTTGGGCTGCTGCGGCCAAGGCATTGGCTTGCGCAGTTGCCACCTGCGCATGGGCGGCATCCACATCCGCTTGGGCAGAGCGCAGGCGCACCTCGAAAGTTTGCGGGTCTATCAATGCCAAGAGTTGGCCCGATTGCACCTCGGTATTGAAATCCACCAGCACGTCCTGAATTTGCCCACTGACTTGGGTGCCCACCGTCACCAAGGACACCGGCGTCACCGTCCCGCTGGCAGTCACGGTGGCCTGCAAATTACCACGCTCCAGCACCACACTGCGGTACTGCGCGGCGGGCGCGCGCACTTGTTGCCACCCCCATACCGCCAAACCCAGCGCTACCCCGAAGACCAGCAACCCCATACCCCAACCAAGCCAACGATTTTTTTGCATCCGGTATTTTAGAAAGTAAATAATGACCCGATTGAGTAGCGCTTAATACAACAATACAACGGCAAACCCGTAGCTAAAATATTTGCAGACTGCCTAGATAAATTTCTATCCAAAGAAAGCCGCACCCATGACTCTCCGATACACCAGCATTGCCAATGTTTTACCCGAGGCCAAAATGCGCCTCTACCCCACCAAAGTCATTAATATTATCGGTGGCCCGGGCAGCGACAAATCACTTTATTCCGCTGCCATTATTCTGTATTTAAATTTGCGCAATAAAACGGTAGAAGTCATTCCCAACTATGCCAAAACCTTGGTGTGGCAACGCAATTTTGAAGTGCTTAAAAACCAATACTTTATTGCCCAGCGCCAGTTTGAAATGATCAACATGCTCGACGGGCAAGTGCAATTTCTCATTAACGAATGTTCGCTGCCGCAGGTTTTGTATTACAACGAAAATTATGAAGACAATATCTGCGACCTCGCCAAAACACGCACGCAAATCCTAGATTGGTACAAGCAGCACAACAACGTGAATTTACTGGTTGAGCGTGGCGACAAAAAATATGTGCACACAGGCCGCTTCCAAGACGAAGAGCACGCCCGCCAAATAGACCGGGGATTGCGTGCAACGCTGGTACGCGAAGGACTGCGTTACACCTCCATCGCGCCAGACGTGAATGCCATTAACAACTTTACCGCCACCTTAATGGATTAAAAATCCATCCAAAGCACTCTAAATTAACCCGAATTAATTTAATCAAAACCAACGCCCGCTTTGGCTTTTTGAATAACCCGCACCAATAAATCGATATTAAAAGGTTTACCAACGTGGGCGTTCATACCGGCGGCAAAACTGGCCTCTCGGTCAGACTGCATCGCATTGGCCGTCATCGCGATAATCGGCAAATCGTACATTTTTAACTGGTTGCGAATCATGCGGGTGGCCACAAAACCGTCCATGGTCGGCATTTGCAAATCCATTAAAACCGCATCAAACGGCACAGTGGCTTTGGCCAGCTGCGAAACGGCGTGCTGGCCATTCACAGCCAACTCCACTTCAGCGCCCTCGTTTTTCAACAACTCCTGCGCCACTTGGCGGTTGAGTGGGTTGTCCTCTACCACCATCAAACGGATACCCTCTAGCCTGCCTGCTTTGGGTACGCCTTTGCCGCTATGTTTGACAATAACTTCCCCCAGTCTGGCATCGGCAACGGTGTCAAACAACATCGACGCAGTGAATGGCTTCACCAAGAAACCACTCAAACTCACCACCTCTTGCTCGGTACGCTCTATGAGCCGTTCACGGCCATTGCCCGTCACCATAATGAATTCAGGGCACTTTTCTTCCTGCGCATACATCTGTTTGATTTGGGCGATGGTTTGCCAACCATCTACGGTCGGAAGCTCCCAGTCGATCAAGACCAAATCAAAGCTATTTTCTGGCGAAGACTTGGCCACCTGCAATTGCTCCAAGGCATGTTCGCCATTGTCCGCAAGTGCCACGAACCAGCCCCAAGAGCGGCACATATTGCACATCAATTCGCGCGCGCTGGAGTTGTCATCCACCACCAAAACACGCAAGCTGGTTAATTTTTTGGTCTGCTGTGGCTGCTTGGCCGTGAGCTGCCCCATGGCATCCATGGTCAAATCGAAATAGAACAAGCTGCCTTGCTCCAAAACACTCTCCACCTGCAAGACCCCGCCCATCAAGGAAACGAGTCGCCGAGAAATCGACAAACCTAAGCCACTTCCGCCAAAACGGCGGGTCGCATTGGACTCGGCTTGGGTAAATTCCGCAAAAATAATGGCTTGGTCTTCTGGAGAAATGCCAATCCCAGTATCACGCACAGAAAACCGCAATTTGCAAGTGGAACTGTCGCGTGCCAAAAGCTTTAACGACACAACCACCTCACCATTTTGGGTGAACTTAATCGCATTGCCCGCAATATTGATCAGCACTTGGCGCAAGCGCATAGCATCCCCGTTCAGAACTTTGGGGATATGCGGATCGACCTCCATCAACACTTCGATGGGCTTGCTGCCCGCATTCGCGCTCAGGATGACAGACAGGTCTTGCATCATTCTGTCAATGCGAAAAGGCTGTAAATCCAGCTCCATCTTGTCGGCCTCGATTTTGGAAAAATCCAAAATATCGTTGAGCAACCCAAGCAACGACTTGGCTGCGCCTTCAATTTTGTGGGTGTAATCAATCTGTCGGCTCGACAACTCGGTGTTTTTTAACAAACTGAGCATGCCTAAAACAGCATGCATGGGTGTGCGGATTTCATGGCTCATATTGGCCAAAAACTGGCTCTTAATGGCGGTCGCGTATTCGGCTTGGGTGCGCGCAGCCTGCGCCTCATTGGCCGCTTGCTTTAAACGAAACTGCGTCTCTAATAACTTGCGCATCGTTTGGTGAAAGGAGTTCCCCATCACCGACAGCATCACGCTCGAGGCCAACAACAGCATCGCCACCAAATACGACAAATAATTGCTGGTAACCAATAAGGCTGCCGCCGGGGTCAGCAGCATCGCAGCCAAAAAAGCCGTCATCGCGGCACGCTCGGGCATTAAAAGCCCAATACTAACGCCGCAAATACAGAGCAAACTCGCTATAAAAACCGCAATTTCCAAACCCAAGGCATCGCCAAACATCAACATGGGGCCCAAACCCCAAGCCAATCCAGCAAGCAGGCATTGCACAAAGAAAATACCGCGCCACCGCCCCAACTGCTCTACCCCAGTGGCATAGCGACGAAACAGTAAAACACAAACAATCCCAATCACCGAACTGACCGCCAAAGCAGCGAGCCATATAAAAATTTCCACCCGGTGCGCAAGAAAATTCAGGAATGCCGCGCCACCAATGACCATGGTCATAACTTGCAACAACATCGCCAACGGTTGGCGCTCGTAAGCTGCTGTGACCAAGGCCCATTGGACATCCTCCTCGAAAGAATGTCCATCGGTTTTTTGTATTTCAACCGGAACTTTAGAGGAATTTATTGTCATTATTTGAAATTATCATCTAAATTTATATAAAAACCAAAAATACAGAGAAAGAAATGCCTCTAAGGAATTCCCCTAAGTGCCCCCAAACAAAAGTGCCCCTCAAAGCACCTCAAGGAAGACACCCAAAGGCGCAGGCACTCTCAACGGCATAGTTGCTTCTTTGCATTTTCAAACCGCTGCAATACTTCAGATGCAAAACGACCATGGGGCATGGCGTAAAACGCCATCACCCACCATCCCTAGCGCCGTGTTCCAAAGACCGCACTGCCCGACAGTATAGTAAATACAATGGAATTCACACAGCTAAAAATCCAAAGTTTAAAATCGCGCATGACTACACCCGCTACGACAACCGCTGCGACAACCGCAGCCCCTTCGAACTCCACTGAAACCAAAACCAGCAACTTTTTGCGCCAAATCATAGAAAACGATTTGGCCCAAGGCAGCTATTCCAACCGCCGCTGGGCGGGCAGCCCAGGTGACGCGGCGCACCACGCAAGTGGCCCGCTAGACCCCGCCAAAATCCGCACCCGTTTTCCGCCTGAGCCCAATGGTTATTTGCACATTGGCCATGCCAAAAGTATTTGCATTAATTTTGGTTTAGCGCGCGATTTTGCGGGTGTCTGCCACCTTCGTTTTGACGACACCAACCCCGAAAAAGAAGACCACGAATATGTCAACAGCATTATTGATTCGGTCCGTTGGCTGGGTTTTGAATGGAATGGCACACCCGATGCCATGCCTTACCAAGCCAGCGACTATTTCGACTTCATGTACCGTGCGGCGGAGCGGCTTATTGAGGGCGGGCATGCCTATGTCGATGCGCAAACCGCCGAAGAAATGCGCGCCAACCGAGGCGATTTCAACAAACCTGGCACCAACAGCCCCTACCGTGACCGCCCCGCTGACGAAAATTTAGCGCGTTTTCGCGAAATGCGTAACGGCCAACACGCAGACGGCACCATGGTGCTGCGGGCCAAAATTGACATGGCCAGCCGCAACATCAACCTGCGCGACCCCGCCATTTACCGCATCCGCCGTGCCACACACCACAACACCGGCAACCAGTGGTGCATCTACCCCATGTACACCTTTGCGCATCCGATTGAAGACGCGCTAGAGCAAATTACCCACAGCATCTGCACCCTGGAGTTCGAAGACCAACGCCCGTTTTACGACTGGCTTTTGGCGCGTTTGTGCGAGACCCAGCATCTGCCAGACGGCCGCACTCTGAGCCCCCTACTGGCATCGCCCCCGCCCCGACAATACGAATTTGCGCGGCTGAACCTGACCTATGTCATCACCAGCAAGCGCAAACTTTCTCAACTGGTGTATGACAACAAAGTTAACGGCTGGGACGACCCGCGCATGCCCACCATCGTGGGTTTGCGCCGCCGAGGTTACACCCCCGAAAGCCTGCAACTCTTTGCGGAGCGCATTGGCGTGAGCAAGAGCGACAGCTGGATTGACTATTCGACCTTGGAAGGCTGTCTGCGTGAAGATTTAGAACACAAAGCCCACCGGGGTATGGCCGTGCTCAACCCGGTCAAGCTGGTGCTTTGCAATTGGGATGCCGTGATGGGCGCAGGCCACTTAGAGC
>JBIPME010000094.1:0-6665 GCA_044369275.1 Rhodoferax sp. | reverse complement strand
GACGCCGGTGCCTCCACGGGCAAAAAGCACAGCAAAAAACACGCCTTTGAAGGCATTATTCCCAACCTCCAGCGGCGCTACCGCGAGAGCGACTCCACCGTGGTGCGTGAAGAGCTGGGCCGCTTGCGCAGCACCCTGCCTTGCGCAGACTGCCATGGCGCGCGCTTGAATGTGCAGGCGCGCAATGTCAAAGTGGGCGAGGGCGCGCAGGCCCAAACCCTGTTACAGATCAGCCGCGCCACGCTGCGCGAAGCCTTTGCGTACTTCAGCAGCCTGCACATGCAAGGCGCACGCGGCGAAATCGCGGCCAAAATTGTGCGCGAAATTGGCTTACGCTTGCAGTTTTTAAACGACGTGGGCTTGGGCTACTTGAGCTTGGAGCGCAGCGCCGAGACCTTGAGCGGCGGCGAGGCCCAGCGCATTCGCCTGGCATCGCAAATTGGCTCGGGCTTGACCGGGGTGATGTACGTGCTCGACGAACCCAGCATAGGCCTGCACCAGCGCGACAACGACCGCCTGATTGCCACCCTCAAGCACCTGCGCGATATCGGCAACAGCGTGCTGGTGGTGGAGCACGACGAAGACATGATGCGCGCTGCCGACCACGTCATCGACATGGGCCTGGGGGCGGGCATCCACGGCGGGCGCGTGATTGCGCAAGGCAGTTTTGCGCAAATCCAGGCCAACCCCGACTCCCTGACCGGCCAATACCTGGCCAAAACCCGTTGTATCGCCGTGCCCCCGCAGCGCACCGCGTGGCTGCCCACCCTGCATGCGGCACCCAGCGCCAGCGCCAGCAGCCATCACAGCAAAAGCCCCCCCAGTTTGGCCGCACAAGCCTGGGCCAAGCGCCAAGCCGCGCACCTTGCCAGCCAAGGCCAGTTCCAAGCCATTCGGGTGGTGCAGGCCAGCGGCCACAATTTGAAAAACGTCACGGTCGAGTTCCCCGTGGGGCTTTTTACCTGCGTCACGGGCGTCTCGGGCTCGGGCAAATCCACCTTGGTCAACGACACCCTGTACACCGCCGTGGCCGCCCAGCTCTACCGCGCCCACGACGAGCCCGCCGCCCACCAGGCCATTGAGGGCATAGAGCACTTTGACAAAGTGATCAACGTCGACCAGTCCCCCATTGGCCGCACCCCGCGCTCCAACCCCGCCACCTACACCGGCCTGTTCACCCCCATCCGCGAACTCATGGCCGAAGTCCCCATGGCGCGTGAGCGCGGCTACGGCGCGGGCCGCTTTAGCTTTAACGTGCCCGGCGGACGCTGCGAAGCCTGCCAGGGCGATGGCATGGTCAAAGTGGAGATGCATTTTTTGCCCGATGTCTACGTGCCCTGCGATGTTTGCGCCGGACAGCGCTACAACCGCGAGACCTTGGAGGTGCAGTACAAAGGCAAAAACATTGCGCAAATTTTGGGCATGACGGTGGAGGTGGCGTTTGAGTTTTTAAAAACCGTGCCCACCATCGCCCGCAAACTGCAAACCCTGCTAGACGTGGGCCTGTCTTACCTGCAACTCGGCCAAGCCGCCACCACCTTGAGCGGCGGTGAGGCCCAGCGCGTCAAACTCGCACTCGAACTCTCCAAGCGCGACACCGGGCGCACGCTCTACATTTTGGACGAGCCCACCACCGGGCTGCACTTTGCCGACATCGACCTGCTGCTCAAAGTGCTGCACCAGCTGCGCGATGCGGGCAACACCATCGTCGTCATCGAACACAACCTCGACGTCATCAAAACCGCCGATTGGCTCATTGACATGGGCCCCGAGGGCGGCTCGGGTGGCGGCACCGTGGTGGGGGTGGGCACGCCCGAGGCCATTGCCGCCAACCCCGCCAGCTTCACCGGCCACTACCTGCGCGCTTTGTTGCCCGCCCATCCCGGTAATGCCGCCAACCCTGCCTTGGCCGCTGCGCACGAGACCGCACCCTAACGCGCCCGTATTGCACCCAGCGCACCCCCCGCATTCATTGCCGCCACTTCACCCACCTTACCCACTTCACCCACCTTACCCACTTCACCCACCTTACCCACTTCACCCACCTTACCCACTTCACCCACCTTACCCACCTCACCCAACTTGCCGACCTCACCGACCTCGCCCACTTCATTCACCGCATTGACCGCATTCACCTTACGCAGATGACACCGATGACAGACAACACCTTTGACTACATCATTGTGGGCGCAGGCACCGCAGGCTGCTTGCTCGCCAACCGACTCAGCGCAGACGCCAGCAAGCGCGTGCTGTTAATTGAAGCGGGTCAAAAAGACGACTACCACTGGATTCACATCCCCGTGGGTTACCTCTACTGCATCGGCAACCCCCGCACCGACTGGCTCTACCAAACCCAGGCCGAGGCCGGGCTCAATGGCCGCGTGCTGCGCTACCCGCGTGGCAAAACCTTGGGCGGGTGCAGCAGCATCAACGGCATGATCTACATGCGCGGCCAAGCCCGCGACTACGACCACTGGGCCCAACTCACCGGCGACGCCGAATGGTCTTGGCAGCACAGCCTGCCCTACTTCATGCTGCACGAAGACCACCACCGGGGCGCAGACCCCTTCCACGGTGCCAAAGGCCAGCCCAGCGCCTTGCTGCAATCGGGCGACAGCACCTACCACCAAACCCTGCGCAAGCGCAACGCAGGCGGTGAATGGCGGGTGGAAAAACAGCGCCTGCGCTGGGACGTGCTCGACGCCTTTGCCCAAGCCGCAGCCCAAGCCGGCATTGCCCCCACCCCCGACTTCAACCAAGGCGACAACACCGGCGTGGGCTACTTTGAAGTCAACCAAAAATCCGGCTGGCGCTGGAACACGGCCAAGGCATTTCTGCGCCCCACCTGCTATGGCCGCCCCAACTTCGAGCTGTGGACCCATGCCCAAGTGGCCCAGCTCTACTTAGCGCCCAACACCGCCACGCCAGCGCCCGACAGCGCCGAGCGCCCCCTGCGCTGCACCGGCGTGCAGGTGTGGAATGGCCGTGAAATGCTGCGCGCCCACGCCCGCTGCGAAGTGCTGCTCTGCGCGGGCAGCATCGGCTCGGCCCAAATTTTGCAACTCTCAGGCCTAGGCCCCAGCGCCTTACTGGCCCAGCACGGCATTGCGGTGCAACACGACCTGCCCGGCGTGGGCCGCAACCTGCAAGACCACCTGCAAATTCGCGCCGTGTTCACAGTCAACAACGTCCCCACCCTCAACACCCAAGCCAACTCCCTGTGGGGCAAGGCCCGTATTGGACTGGAATACGCCCTCAAACGCACCGGCCCCATGAGTATGGCACCCAGCCAACTCGGTGCCTTCACCCGCAGCGACCCCAGCCAACCCTATGCCAACTTGCAGTACCACGTCCAGCCCTTGAGCCTAGAGGCCTTTGGCGAGCCGCTGCACCGCTTTAACGCCTTTACCGCCAGCGTCTGCAACCTCAACCCCAGCAGCCGCGGCAGCGTGCAACTGCAGTCCCCCGACTTTCGCGTGCCCCCGGCCATTGCGCCCAACTACCTCAGCACCGAAGCCGACCGCCAGATCGCTGCCAACTCCCTGCGCATCACCCGCAACATCGTGGCCCAACCCGCCCTCCAGCGCTACGCCCCCCAAGAGTACAAGCCCGGCCTCCAATACCAAACCGACGCCGAACTGGCCCAACTCGCAGGCGACATTGCCACCACCATCTTCCACCCCGTAGGCACCACCAAAATGGGTCTCGACAGCGACCCCATGGCCGTGGTCAACAGCCGCCTCAAAGTGCGTGGCGTGCAAGGCCTGCGCGTGGTGGACGCCGGTGTCATGCCCACCATCACCAGTGGCAACACCAACTCCCCGACCCTCATGATTGCGGAAAAAGCCGCGCACTGGATTGCAGAAGAACACAATGCGCGCACAACGCCGCAGATTGTTTCGGGTTAACCCTGAAAGGGTAAGTCCGTATTCAAATGCACGCGTTGATCGTTAGACTTGAAGTTAATCATGAGCGTGAAAGCGAACTTTTGTAAAACAACCTTCCATAAAAAAGAGGCCGAGGAGCCAGGCAACTGTTAGAAAAAAAAGAAACAAAAAAAGCACCGATAAACTCGGTGCTTTTTTTTACCCTTTAATTCGGTAAATATTCAATACATATTCAATAAATATTTAATCCATATGGAAATGCTGTTCGTTACGCTGGCTTCTTTGCTGGCAGGGTTTGTGGACTCCATCGTCGGCGGTGGCGGGCTCATCTTGGTGCCCGCCCTGTTTGCCGTCTTCCCCGCAGCCGCTCCCGCCACCTTGCTGGGCACCAACAAAGGCGCTTCGGTCTGGGGCACCGGCATGGCCACTGTGCAGTACGCCAGGCGCGTCTCCATGCGCTGGAGCGCCTTGGCGCCGGCGGCGCTCGCTGGCTTTTTGGCCTCGCTGCTCGGGGCGTGGTTGGTCACCCAAATCTCGGCTGAATTTTTGCGCAAAATCCTCCCTGCCATACTTCTGCTGGTACTCATCTACACCCTGGTTAAGAAACAATTCGGCCACGACCACGCCCCCCGCTACAGCGGCCTGGCGGAGCGCGTGGTGGCGTGCAGCATAGGGGCCTGCATAGGCTTTTACGACGGCTTTTTCGGCCCCGGTACGGGCAGCTTCTTGGTGTTCCTCATGGTGCGTGTGCTGGGCTACGATTTTCTGCACGCCAGTGCCGCTGCCAAACTCATTAACACCGCCACCAACCTGGCGGCGCTGCTGCTGTTTGCCTGGCATGGCCACGTGTGGTGGCACTTCGCCGTTGCCATGGCGTTGGCCAACATCGTAGGCAGCTTGGCAGGCACCCACCTGGCCCTCAAACACGGCACCCATTTTGTGCGCATTGTTTTCATCTTGGTCGTCACCGCGCTCATTTGCAAAACGGGCTACGATGCCTTTTTGCGTGTCCACTGAGCACTCCTTGGCCCCTCTGAATACCGTTGGATTGGAATGCCGCTGGGTGCAATGCCACTGGATTGAAATGCAACAGGATGTAAATGCAACTTGATTGACCGTGACACATTGAGAAACCCACCTCTGCACCGCTAACTTTGTACAGATCACCACAGCCCAGCGCGCCCACGTCCTATGTCCACTTTGCCTACGTCGCCCACAACGCCTACATTGCCCACGTCGTCCACGTCACCCATTGTTCGCTTGCAAAGCTTGCAATCGCATTGGCCCACCCTAGACCCCTTCTTGTTTTGTGTGCACCACCGCGACGCCTACCCCCGTGGCAACGCCGAACTCGGGCCCCAGGCCTCTTTGGCCGGGCGCAACCTCGGGCAAGACTTTGCGGGCAAAGACGGTTGGAGCATGTACCACGGGCATGCGGTGGCGGGCTTTCCCGCCCATCCCCACCGTGGTTTTGAGACCGTCTCCATCGTGCGCCAAGGCTGGATCGACCATGCCGACTCCCTGGGCGCCAGTGCCCGCTTTGGCCCCGGCGACGTGCAATGGCTCACCGCAGGCCAAGGCATTGTGCACAGCGAAATGTTCCCCCTGCTACAGCGCGACGCCGCCAACCCGCTGGAACTCTTTCAAATCTGGCTCAACCTGCCCGCCCAAAACAAAATGGTGCCAGCGCACTTTCGCATGCTCTGGGGCACGCAAATTCCCGAGCACCAACCGCTGCTGCATGGCCACCCCAGCGGCCACCCTAGCGGTACTTCCAGCGGAAATTCCAGTGGTACCACGGTGCGCTGCATTGCGGGCACGCTCAGCGGCCCGGGCGCACTGCCGCCACCGCCCAACTCTTGGGCCGCACAGCCCGAGTCCGACGTGGCCATACTCACCATCCAGATGCAAGCCCAAGGCCGCTGGCGCTTGCCTGCGGCGCAAACGGCCCGCACGCGCCGCCAACTCTATTTCTTCCAAGGCAGTACGCTGACCATCGCCGGGCAAACGGTCCAAGCAGGCCACGCCATTGAACTGGCCGCCGACCAAGCGGTGGACCTGCACAACGGCGACAGCCAGGCCGAACTGCTGCTGCTCCAAGGCCGCCCTTTGGGCGAACCCGTGGTGCAGCACGGCCCCTTTGTCATGAACAGCCAAGCAGAAATTGTGCAAGCCTTTCACGACTACCGCGCCAACGGCTTTGGCGGCTGGCCGTGGCCCGACAACGCCCCGGTCCACGCCCCAGAAGCAGGCCGCTTTGCCCGCCACGCCGATGGCCGCACCGAATCCGCCCCCTCGCCAAGGTCCCCGCCATGACCCCTGCCACTCCCAATGTCAATTCCCCCGCCAATCCCTCCACGAATTCCCCCACGAATTCCCACGCGAATTCTCTTGCCACCAGCCCTGCCACCCTGCCCAAAGTCAACATTGCCAGCCTGTTTGACACCAGCGCCACCCCGGCACAGCGCCAGCAATGCCATGCGCAGCTCTACCACGCATTCACCACCGTAGGCTTTGCCATTGTGCAAGGTGCTTGCGTGCCGCCAGGCACCTTGCGCCAAATGCGCGCCGCCGTGCAAGCCACGTTTGCCGCCCCGCGTGCGCTCTACCACAAGCACACGGTGCAAAAAGACAATTACCGTGGCTACGTCCCCCTGGGCTTTTTTACGCCCAATGCGGGCGGCGCCTTGGCTGCGGACCATTACGAAGCCTGGAAGCTGCACCAAGAAGTTGCGGCAGATGACCCCATCACCCAAGCCTGTGCCCTGTACGGCCCCA
>JBIPME010000093.1:0-6671 GCA_044369275.1 Rhodoferax sp. | reverse complement strand
TGGTGAAGTGCTGCTGCAAACGTTCTAAATAATGCGCAGGCAGGTCTGCAGGTAACAGCGGTATCGCGGTCTCGGGTGCCACCACCAAATCACTTTGGCTGCGCAGCAACTGGTTTTGGTACCAATCCAAGGCAAGTGGCACGCCCGAGCTGGACTCGAACTTTTCGTCTTGCGCAATATTGCCTTGCAACAGCGTAACCGACAGGCTACCAGCGGATTGGCTCCACAAAGGCAAGCCCAACCACCCCACGCCCAACATGGCGGCCAAGCACAGGCGGTGCAGCCAAGTTGTGTGCGGCAGGCGCGCCAACGAAGCGGCAAACCACGCTGCCAACCCCGCCAGCCCATAGCTGCCCAGCCAAGGTGCCCAGACCGCCAAGGGCCCTTGTGCATGCGCATAGCCCACCGCACCCCAGCCAAAGCCGGTGAACCAAGTGCCACGGGCTAGCTCCGCCAGCGTCCAAGCAGCCGCAAACGCCAAACTGGCCCAGCCTGCGCGCAAACCGCGACAGCGCCAAACCAGCCAACCAACAAGCACATAAAACAAACCCAGTGCGCCCGCCAAAGCCAGCACCGCCAACACCGCCAACGGTGCGGCCAAACCGCCATAGGTGTGCATTGAAATAAACAGCCACCAAAATGTGGCACTCAGCCACACGGTGGCCAGCACGGCGCTGTGCACCAGCACTTGGCGCTGGCTGGTGCAGGCCATTAAGCTGCCGTACCACAGGGCCAAAGCTGCAATTTGCAGCCACCACACGGGCTGGCCATAAGGCAGGCCCAGCGTAAACGGCCAGCACACGCCCAATGCCTGCAAATACGCGGCACACGCCCCAACCAGTAGCAAACGCCACTGCGGCCACGAAAACGTCCCTAGCCTGCGCGCGTTCATCGGGCAGGCGCAGGTGGGCTGCTGGGCACCACCTTAAACCAGCGTACCGCACCGCCTTTGGAATGCAACACCAAAAAATCCAACCCGTCTTGGCTGTGGCGCTCGCCGCGCTGGGGCACGTGGCCCATGGCGTGCGCGATCAGCCCGCCGATGGTGTCGAAATGCTGGTCCGGGTTCGCACTGGTCAGGGTGACATCAAAGGCTGCATTCACCCGCGCAATCGGCGTATCCCCGTTGACGCGGTAACTGCGATCGGCCAAGCCATAGATATCGCCATTGTCTTCGTCAATATCAAACTCGTCCTCAATCTCGCCCACGATTTGCTCTAACACGTCTTCAATCGTAATCAAGCCTGCCACGCGCCCAAACTCGTCTACCACAATGGCCAAATGGCTGCGGTTGATGCGAAATTCGCTCAACAAATCGTTCAACCCCTTTGACTCCGGCACAAACACCGCGGGCCGCAGCAGCGCCCGGATATTGAGCTCGGGCGCACGCTGCAACTTCAGCAAGTCTTTGGCCATCAAAATGCCAATAATATTTTCCCGATCGCCCTCAAACACCGGAAAGCGCGAGTGCGCCGTATCGATCACTTGGTGCATCAAGGTGTCCATGCTGGACTGAATATCAATCAAGTCCATCCGCTTGGCCGGCACCATCACGTCCCCCGCACTCATATCCGCCATACGGATCACACCCTCCAACATGCCACGCGATTGCGCCCCAATAATATTGTTATCCTGCGCCTCCTCCAGAGTTTCGATCAACTCTGCTTTGGAATCTGGTCCTGGATGAATGTATTCAATGAATTTCTCAAAAAGACTGCGTTTGTCCTCTTTTTCAATTCCATGGTTGGCACGTAATTTAGACACGTAAGTAAGGCGCGTTAGGCATAGTGAAGGAATGCAAAGGATAGCGGATTTACAAGTTAACCTAAAGTCGCATTGCACCAACGCCCAAGCCTTGCGACAAAGGCCCTCGTTGGGAGGTTGAAAATCAAGATGGGGGGCTAACTGCTGGCCCCAGCGCTGGCAGGATTAGCGCTTTGCAAAAGCGTAAATAAAAACGGGTTACGCATTACACGTAACCCGTTTTAAAAAATTTTGGTGGCCCGGGGCGCAATCAAATCACCAACACAAGGATTTTCAATCTGCGCCCAAAGCCTGCAATGTGACTTCCATCTACAGCACAAGAAGGACTTCAACACGACGCATCGGGTTTTAAGACTGTCCACCAATGGCAGGCGGCAGGCTGCCTTGTGTAGCGTTTTCCAGTGAAAAAGTTTGCTGACCCACAATTTCACTCACCTTCTCGGCGGACAACCCCGCATCAAGTAATTGTTGCCTTAGCGCAGCGATTCGACGATCAAATGCCTCTCGCGCTTGCGTGATTCCATCAATGATGAACTGTGCATTGAAGTCATCAGCCAAATCGTAGAACTGGACATTGGCAACGCATTTATCAAACCATGAAAAACGAACAGCAACCTCCTGAAGTGCCAGAGTGCCATGCGCTTGACGCACACCGCGTTCACTCAAGTACACAGTACCTTGAATGTTGGCAAATTTGTGACGGTAGAGCACGCGCTGAATATCGGCATATCCATTACGCCAACTGGCATTGTGGTAATGCTGTTCCAGCAGCTTTGTATCAATGTCAAAAACGATAAGGCAGCGATCCATAACTTGTATCTCAAAATTTTTAATAAAAAACGCAATCAAGCCCAACGATGGGAAGTATGCTTTATTTCTGCGGCTTTGATTGCCTAGTCCGTGCGGCGCGCCACCGCGTCAGTGCTATGCCGACCTGTACGAGGGTCATCTGCCCATTGCAAAGATACATCCACCTTAGACCTGAACCACTGGTCATCCGTATCGGCTGCCTGGTGCGTTTAAAACGCAGCAACGATGGGATCCAGACTGGTAGGAGTGGTGCCATGGTAACAGCGACCACTTGGATTGCCAAATTGGTGCAAACCCGCTATCTCGGTTGACACTTCGTTGACAGCCCAAGAAAAAACGGGTTACGCATAACACGTAACCCGTTGATTTCATTACCTAATTTGGTGGCCCGGGGCGGAATCGAACCACCGACACAAGGATTTTCAATCCTCTGCTCTACCGACTGAGCTACCAGGCCAAGACCTAGATCATAACATCAAAAAACATGCGTTTTGAGAGTGCCGACAAGATTTTTCAATCAAAGATGACCGCGTTTGTTCCGCGAGAGGTCAACGCCTAGTTGCTTTAACTTGCGATAAAGATGGGTTCTTTCCAATCCAGTTTTTTCTGCAACCCGGGTCATGGAGCCATTTTCTTGGGCGAGGTGGTATTCAAAATAAGCTTTCTCAAACTCATCACGTGTTTCACGCAAGGGCTTATCCAACATGAAGCTTTGCTGTACGGCAGGCACGCCGTCATCATGGTGGTTAATGGCTGTGGTGCCTAATACGGAACGGTCTGAAAGCACTTTAAAGCGCTCTGGAACCGGTGTGGCTGCCACTTTTTGCATCACCCCACGCGTCAAGCCTTGCTCTACAGCTTTGAGCAGTTTTTGCATCGTAATGGGCTTTTCCAGGAAGGCCATGGCACCTATTTTGGTGGCCTCTACGGCGGTGTCTATCGTCGCGTGCCCACTCATCATGATAACGGGCATGTTCAAGAGGTTATTCGATGACCATTCTTTGAGGAGAGTGACGCCATCGGTATCTGGCATCCATATATCCAAAAGCACCAAATCAGGGCGCTCATTGAGCCTAGCGGAACGTGCTTGGGCTGCATTTTCAGCGAGCTCAACTTGGTGCCCTTCGTCATTCAGAATCTCTGAAAGCAGATCGCGTATTCCATGCTCATCATCAACCACCAATATGTTTGCCATATTCTTCAACTACCTTTATTTTTCATGCACTCTTAAATGCTACACGTTACCAATATGTTGGCAATGATAACGATACTTGGGCCCCAATGACACGTCCATTTTCCATTCGATTGGAAATACTAACCCGTGCTCCATGTTCATCTGCTATTTTCTTCACTACAGCCAGGCCTAATCCGGTGCCTTTGACCTTGGTGGTGACGTACGGCTCGAAAGCCCTTTTCAAAATCGTATCCGAAAAACCATTGCCACTATCGAGCACGCTCAGGCGCACGCGACCGGATGCATCTTCTTGCTGGGTTCGAATAATAATGCCTGGCTGCTCTGGAAAAGGTCTCTCGACGGCTTCACAAGCGTCTTGGGCATTTTGCAATAAATTATGTATTACTTGCCGTAATTGCTGCCCATCTCCTTTGACCTGAGGATTGCAGGCATCCAATTCCAGTTCTATTTTCGTCGCAGATGCACCTGCTTCGTACAAATGCATTACCTCTCGAATCAGACTGTTTAAATCTAATTTGACAAGTTCTGCGGCGGGTAAACGTGCGTAATCTCGAAATTCATCCACCAAACGTTTCATTGCATCTACTTGGTCGACAATGGTTTTTACAGATTTAACCAAAATGGCTTGCTCTGTGCCGCCCAGTTTCCCGGTCAATTTCATCTCTA
Source organism: Rhodoferax sp. (assembly GCA_044369275.1). Taxonomy (GTDB): domain Bacteria; phylum Pseudomonadota; class Gammaproteobacteria; order Burkholderiales; family Burkholderiaceae_C; genus Allorhodoferax. The sequence goes on along the minus strand of JBIPME010000093.1, from coordinate 2,236 downwards.
GGCGTTCTGCGGAGAGTTGTATGGGTGTGAGTGGGTTTTTAATTTCATGCGCAAGCCTGCGCGCCACTTCTCCCCAAGCTTGCGCACGTTGGGCTGAGACAATGTCAGAAATATCATCAAAGACTAACAGGCGTGCATTGCCTGGTAATTCGGCCCCACGCGCAACAATGGTGAGCGCTCGGTGAAAGGGGTTGTGCATAGGGGCGCTTCCGCCACCGAGTTCAAAAGAGGCTTGCCAGTGGTCTTTTTTGGAGGCGCTATCAGGGTCAAACAGCTCTGCAAACAGTGCTTGAACCGTCTTACCAAATGTTTCAAGGCCTTGTATGGTTTGCAATGGTTGGTTTTCGAATGCAATGAGTGGAACTTGAAGAATGCGTGTGGCACTGGGGTTTGAGGAGCGAATTTCTCCTTGCGCATTGAGCACCATGACGCCAGCGGTGAGGTTGTCCAGTATGGTTTGCAAGTTGGCGCGTGCAGCATCTACTTGGGCCATGCTGCGCTCAACCGCTTGGCGTGCATCGGAGAGCTGCGCGGTCATGCTGGCAAAGTCGCGGGTTAAGCCGTCCATTTCGTCTTTTCCTTGCATTACCAACTTGGGCGTTAAATCACCTGCTGCAACTTGGCGCATACCTTTAGCCAACACCAAAAGTGGCCTTGCCAGTTGGTTTCCAAGCAAAACCGCCAACAAAATTGCGCCAAACGTAGCTAGGAATAAACTGAGCGTCAAGGTCCCAATGTACATGCGGGTGAGCCCTTTGCGGGCCAGGGCACGCTCTTGGTATTCTCGGTTTGCCGATTCAACTGCCAGGGCATTAACCACCAAATTGGTGGGCAAGCTGCGCGAAACCAGCAAAAATCGAGGCTCAGGGTTCAAGCTAAAACCGACCGAGGCCAGAGGGACCAGCACGCGTATGCGTGCAGAGGGTGTTTCCCCTTGTTGCACGTCTTCAAGGCCTTCGATCCAAGTGAGACTTCGCTCCGTTTTGGCGGTACGGAATTGGGTGCTGCTAGGCCTGTCCAGCGTTAACGCAATCTGTGTTTGACCCGCACTGCTGACTAATTTTCCAGATGCAGTCCAAACAGCGGCCTCGGTTGCATCCAAACCATCCAAGATGCGTTCCAAAGCCAGCCCGAGAGCGACCTCGCTGGTTTCTATGACTTGTGTTGCCGCAAGACGGGATTTGCTTGCCAGGTCATTGGACAAAGTGTCCAAGGTCACCCGCCCTAGGCTCAAGCCAGCATCGAGTGCGTTTTCAACTTTGACATCAAACCAAGTTTCAATAGAGCGCGAAACAAATTGGTATGAAACTACATAAATCAGCAGGCCTGGCGCAAAACCGGCTAAGGCAAAAACGAATGCAAGCTTTGCCAACAAACGGCTACCAAACCGCCCTTCCCTCCTGCGCATAACGAGTCGGTAAGCGATCCAGACGATGGCCAGTAACAGCATGGCAGCCACAGCCACATTGATGGCAAAAAGCAGCGCGTAATTACGTTCGTATAAATCGCGGTTGTTGGTGGCCTGCATCAAAAGGTAAAGCAGCACCAAACCCATTACCACCATGCTGAGTGAGCCTACCGCCACCAAGCGCTTTACTGCCTTGGAACTGTGTGAGATTGTCGAAAAGGGCAGATCGCTCATTTGCTGTTGTCCAGTGTCACTGGTGTGCGAAAGCTGGTGGACATTTCCCAGTTGGCTTGACCGATTGCGCCAATTTGAAAAGGTCTTGGCAATTGGCTTAAATCGAGTTTGAATCTGAATTCGAGTTTGTATTTGCCACCAACCTCTAGGTCATTGAGCGATGCGACGCGCCAACCGGATACCCGCTTGATCACGGCCAACGCTTGGTCTAGGGTGTCGTAGCTTTGGCTTAAGGACAGCCCCAACGCACCGGCAGTGTTGGTGCCTGCATTTTGTGTAATTTTCCAACGTCTGGTGAGTGCCTGGTAGGCCAGTCGGATTTGTCGCTGGGCACTGGCTTGCTTTTTATCGTACCAATACCATCTGTCGCGCAGCAGTTCCGTATCCATTACAAATACCATGGGGATACCCTTGAGCAAAGCATCCTCAATGGGAGCCGGTAACTCAAACTGAAGCTGAACCGAAAGCTCTAGGTTTTCATCGCTGCGCTCTAAACGCACATCATTGGCATCCACTGCATTTTGCGCATAAGAAAGTGGGGGTGCGCCAAAAATGCAAAATAAGATAATACTAATAATGCAAATTAGTCGAACT
>JBIPME010000092.1:0-6689 GCA_044369275.1 Rhodoferax sp. | reverse complement strand
TGATTGCATCGCCCCACATTCGCAAAGTCTCTTTCACGGGCTCCACCGCCGTGGGGCGCAGCTTGGCGGCATTGGCAGGCCAGCACCTCAAGCCCATTACGCTGGAATTGGGTGGGCATGCGCCCGCCATCATTTGCGAAGACGCAGACATGGCGCAAACGGCGGCCAGTCTGGGGCAAATCAAGCTGCGCAATGCGGGGCAAATTTGCGCCAACCCGTCTCGGTTTTTTGTGCACCGCAGCCGCCAAGCGGAATTGGTCAACGCTTTTTTGCAAATCGCCTTAAACACCGTCACCGGCGACGGCGCCAACCCGGCCACCACCATGGGCCCATTGGCCAATCGCCGCCGCCTCAAAGCGGTGGAAAGCTTGGTAGAAGACGCACGCCAAGGCGGTGCCCGCGTGCTCTGCGGTGGCCAACGGCTGCCGGGCGAGGGCTTCTTTTACCTGCCCACCGTGCTCACCGACCTGTCCCCGCAAGCCCGCATCCTGCACGAAGAGCCCTTTGGCCCCTTGATACCGATTGTCCCGTTTGACACCTTGGACGAGGCGATTGCCTTGGCCAACCAATTGCCCGTTGGCTTGGCGGCATTTGGCTTTACCAACCAGCTGCAATACAGCCGAAAAATCAGTGAAGAGGTGCGTGCTGGGGCGGTGGCCATTAACACCATCACGCTGATGCAAGCCGAAACGCCTTTTGGCGGCATGTTCGACAGCGGCTATGGCCGTGAAAACGGCAGCCACAGCTTGGACGCCTACCAAAGCACCCGCAGCGTGGTCACCGTCTGCTAGGCCCCCCCAAACAAACAAACAAACAAGCCAACGCTGCTGAAGCAAGCTACGACAAGCCGCGCCCTTTCATTCGCCCCCCATTTATTCCCGCGCCCTTTAATCCCCCTCCTCCAACCCGCCCTATGCACGAGCCTATTGCCACCATGACCGACCTTGCACCTGCCACCAGCCCCATTGACGTTCGCAGCGCCAACGCGCAGCACATGTACCACCCCATGATCGACCCCAAGGTGGTGCAGCTTGCCAAGCCCTTGATCATTGAACGCGGCGAGGGCGTGTATGTCTACGACATCGATGGCAAACGTTATCTGGACACCGTGGCCTCGCTGTGGAATGTCAACGTAGGCCACAACCGTGCCGAGGTGATCGACGCCATCAAAGCCCAGTTGGACAAACTGGCCTATTACTCGACGTTTCAAAACACCTCGAACACGCCCGCCATCGAACTCTCTGCGCGCCTGATGCGGCTGTTTGCCCCAGAAAAAATGCACAAGGTTTTCTTCTCTTGCGGCGGCTCAGACGCCGTGGAAACCGCGCTCAAATTGGCACGCCAGTATTGGAAGCTGCAAGGCCAACCCGATAGGCACCAGTTTATTTCCCTCAAATGGGGCTACCACGGCGTGCACTTTGGGGGCGCATCGATCAATGGCAACCCGCTGTTTCGCAGTGCCTACGAGCCCTTGTTGCCGGGCTGCCATTTGGCCGAAGCCCCCTACGCGTACCGCAACCCTTGGAATGAAACCGACCCCGCCCTCTTGGCGCAGCACTGTCTTGCGCAGTTGGCAGCGCTCATCGCGCAGGTGGGCGCGGGCAACATTGCCGCCTTGGTGGCCGAACCCGTTCAAGGTGCGGGCGGCGTGATCGTGCCCCACGAAAGCTACTGGCCAGGGCTGCGCAAGCTGCTCGATGTGCACGGCATTTTGCTCATCAGCGACGAAATTGTGACAGGCTTTGGCCGCATCGGCGCCATGTGCGGTGCCCGTGCCTGGGGCGTGGCACCCGACATGATGGCCATGGCCAAGGGCATCAACTCGGGCTACATTCCCCTGGGCGCAACCCTGGTGAACGAACGCGTTGCCAGCGCATGGAACCAACCCGGCGTACCCGCCGCAATCATGCATGGCTACACCTATTCGGGCCACGCCTTGGCCTGCGCGGCCGCCAACGCCAACCTCAACATCGTAGAGTCCGAAGACCTGCCCGCGCGTGCGCTGCAAATCGGCCAACACCTGCAAACCCGCCTGCAAGAGCTCATGCGCTATGCCCACGTGGGCGAGGTGCGGGGCAAAGGCATGATGGCTGCGGTGGAATTGGTTGTCGATAAAACCAGCAAAGCCATGCTGCTGGCGCCTTCCCCCTACATTGCAAAACTGATCGCCACGGCACAGCAACAAGGCGCCATTGTCCGGGTGCAGGGCAATCGGTTAATCTTGTCACCCCCACTGGTGTTTACCCACGCCCATGTGGACGAAGCCATGGATATTTTGCACTGCGCATTCGATGCCGCAGAAAATATTTAAAACTTCGCAGCCGTATTTCAAAGCGTTGAGCCATGTTTAATTTTGATCAATTCACAAAGGAGACCTTTCGCATGCATTCCCCTCAAAACCGTTCTAACCGCCGCTTCACCTTGCTTGGACTGACCGCGTTGGCCGCCTGCGCCGCCCTGCCTGCCTGGGCACAAGACAAGTGGCCCAGCAAGCCCATTGAAATCATCTACCCCTACCCCCCTGGCAACGACATGGACGTCCTCAGCCGCCTCTTGGCCGAAGGCATGGGCAAGCGCTTGGGCGTGCCCGTGCAAGTGATTAACAAGCCCGGCGGCGGTGGCGTTGTCGGCTTTACCGAAATGCTGCGGGCCAAGCCCGATGGCTACACCATTGGCACGTGGACGCCTGGCCCCGGGATTTCGCAAATTATTGCGGGCAATACCACCTACAAAATCAGCGACTACCAATCCGTGGGTGGCATGCTCATCAATGACTTTGTGCTTGCCGCAAGGGGCGACATTGCGGCCAACAACCTCAAAGAATTTGCGGCTTGGGCGAAAAAGAGCGGCAAAACCATCACCATCGGCAGCTACGCACCGGCTGCGGTGCCCGCACTCATTGCCGCCAAAATTGCCAAAAAAGACGGTTGGGCCTACAAGGTGGTGGCGTTCCCCAACCCCAGCGCCAAAGAGCTGGTCGCAGGCGATGCGGACCTAACCACTGCGGGTGGGGAATCTGCGGTCTCGTATGCCAAAACCGGACAGGTCAAAGTGCTCTCCGCTTGGGGCCCTAACCGCACCCCGCTGTTCCCCAATGTGCCCACCCCTGCGGAAGAAGGCTACGGCGAGCTGTACTCATGGGGCGGCATGGCGGCCCCCGCTGGCGTGCCCAAAGACATCATCAACAAACTGTCTGTGGCGATGATGGAGGCGCTCAAAGACAAACCCATACAAGAGCAGTTCAAAAAAGCCGGGATTGCACCTTTGCCCATGACTGCGGACCAAATGAACAAACGCATCAGCGACGACACCCGCTGGATTACGGATCTGATGAACGAGCTGGGTTTGGCTAAAAAATGACCCCCAAACCCACCTCCCAACGCGCTTTCAGATGGTCATGGGACAAGGGTTTTATCTTGTTGGTCGTGGCCGTGGCAGGTGCCATTTTGGGGGCCACGCCCCAACTGATTACGCCCTATCCAGCGCACATGGCGTGGTTTGAGTCTGCGGCTTTTTTCCCCAAAGCAAGCTTGGGCTTGGTCTGCTTGGCAGGCTTGTGGGAGCTGTACCAACGGCGTGTGGACATTGAAATTGCCGACTCCGAGGAGCTGGACTCCAGCACAGCCAGCATGCGCCAGGCCATGGGCATGCTGCTGCTGTTTGGGCTGTACATGCTGGCTGTGCCGTGGATGGGCTACCTGTCTAGCACCTTGGTGTTTTTGGTGGCAGGCAGCGTCTGGCTAGGCTTAGGGTGGCGGGTTGCGGTGTACTTGAGCGTGCCCCTTGCATTGGCCATGTGGCTCATTTTTGTCAAACTGCTGAAGGTTTACTTTGGCCATGGATGGTTGGTCTGACTATGGAATTTTTTGACAGTTTAGGCCATGGTTTGGCCTCTTTAGGCACTTGGCAAATCGCCTTGGCTTTGTTGATGGGCGCGGCCCTGGGGATCATTGTGGGCGTGCTGCCCGGCGTAGGGCCTGGGGTGACGATTGCGGTTTTGCTGCCGTTTACCTACGGCATGGCACCCTTGGCCGGCATTTCACTCTTGCTGGGCGTGTACTGCGGGGCCTTTTATGGCGGCGCAGTCACCTCTATCTTGATTCGCACGCCCGGCGAAGCCTCGTCCATCATGACCATGTTCGACGGCTACCCCATGGCCCAAAATGGCCAAGCGCAGCGGGCGCTGTCACTGGCTTTTATGTCCGCCTTTGTGGGCGGCATTGTCAGCGCCTTGTTGCTGGGTTTGGCCTCACGCCCCTTGGCAGGTTTTGCGGCGCGGTTTGGCGCGCCTGAGAGCGTCATGGCCATCGTCTTGGCCGCAGTCTGTGTGGGCAAGGCCTACCGCAAACAGTTTGCCTCGGCCATGATGATGATGGGCGTGGGCTTCTTCCTCGCAACGGTGGGCATAGACCCCAACTCCAACGAACAGCGCTACACCTTTGGCTTGGCCGGTGTCTTAAGCGGCATTCCGCTGGTGCCCGTGGCCGTGGGCCTGTTTGGCATGGCGCAGGCGCTGGTGATGGTGAGCTCGCCCGTACCCACTTTTGACCCCAGCTTGATCCAAAAAGCAGGCCTGTCTTGGACCGGATTTTTAGAGCCCTTTAAATACCCCAAAGCCATGTTCAAAGGGCTGTTTCTGGGTTCGGCCATTGGCGTGCTGCCTGCGGTGGGTGCGTCGCTGTCGACCTCGCTGGCCTATTTTTGGGCGCAACGCGGGGCCAAAGACAAAACGCCCTTTGGCCAAGGCAACCCCGAGGGCATTGTTGCCGCTGAGAGCGCCAACAACTCCAATTCTGGGGGGGCCATGATCACGGTGCTGACCTTGGGCATTCCGGGCGATGCGATTACGGCCATCATCATGGGCGTGTTTGTGGTGCACGGCATCGTCCCCGGCCCCACCCTGTTCACCGACCGCCCAGAAATCATCAACGGCGTGCTCGCCTCGCTGCTGGTCATCAACGTGGTGATCTTGGGCTTGTTGGTGCTGACCGTAAAACCCTTGGCCCGCTTGGCCTACGTCAACCCCCGCATTTTGGGGCTCGGCATTTTGGCGCTGTGCTTTGTGGGTGCGTTTTCAGCCGCCAACGCCATGTACTACGTCATCATTGCCGCCGTCTTTGGCGTTCTGGGCTTGGTGTGTGCGCGTGCCAACATTCCCACCATTCCCCTGATTTTGGGCATGGTCATGGGCGACACCTTAGAGGCTGCGCTGCGCCAAGCACTGGGCCGCAGCGAAGGCTCGCTCATGCCGTTTCTAGAGCGCCCCATTTCAGCCGTCTTGGTGGCCACCACCGCGCTGCTGCTGGTGTGGCCTTACCTTGCACGCTTTTTTGCCCCACACCCGTCTAAAGCCTAACGCTCCCCTAACCACCCCCTAACCACATGAACACCACGGATGCCCAACCCATGTCCTCGCGCACCGCTTACATCACCGACGAACTGTGCTTTTGGCACGACCCCGGCAACTATGCCCTGATGCTCAAACCAGGCGGTTTTGTCGAACCCTACAACCGCCACATTGAAAATGCCGACCCCAAGCGCCGCTTGCACCAGCTGTTGCAGGTCAGCGGCTTGATGTCGCAGTTGCACGTCGTCACCGCACGCGATGCACAAGTGCATGAACTCACCAGGCTGCACAGTGCGGACTACGTGGCAAAAGTGCAGGCCCTGGCCGCGCAAGGCGGTGGCGACACGGGCATGGGTGCCCCCATCTCCTCCAACGGCTGGGATGCCGCCAGACGCTCTGCTGGCTGCGCCCTCACGGCCGTGGACACCGTGATGCAAGGACAGGCCACCACCGCCTACGCCCTCACCCGCCCCCCAGGCCACCACGCAGAGCCCACCCAGGGCATGGGTTTTTGCGTGTTTGCCAATGCCGCCTTGGCCGCCGCCCATGCCATCGAAGCCCACGGCCTTGAACGCGTGGCTATCGTGGACTGGGACGTGCACTTTGGTAACGGTACACAAAAATGCTTTGAAAACCGCAGCGATGTGCTCACCATCTCGGTGCACCAGCAAGCGGGCTATTTGTTTGTCAAAGGCGAGTCCGACGAACTCGGCGAAGGCGCGGGCACAGGCTACAACCTCAACATCGCCCTGCCACCGGGTTGCGGCTTTGGTGCCTACCGGGAAAGCTTTGAAAAAGTCATACTGCCCGCGCTGGACGCCTACCAACCGCAGCTCATTATGGTGGCCTGCGGCTACGATGCGGGCCGTTTTGACCCCTTGGGGCGCATGCTGCTCGACGGTGTTGCCTTCCGTTGGATGACCGATGCCCTCTTGGACATGGCCGCCAAACACGCGCAAGGCCGCCTGGTCATGACCCACGAAGGCGGTTACTGCCCCGTATCGGTGCCGTTTTGGGGCTTGTCTGTGCTTGAGCAAATGCGCGGCGTGCGCACCGAGGTGGCCTGCCCCTTCACCCACCAGCACGACCAAATTCCAGCCCAACGCCTGCAAAGCGAACAAGCGCGGTTGGTGCAGTCTTTGGCCGACTATTTTGACGACGTTCGCCAGCGCCACTGGGCCTGAATGCCCCCCTACGGCAGCACGCGCCCTAACAACGCCCTAACAACGCTCCAACAACATCGCATCGCCGTAGCTGAAAAATCGGTAACCTTGGGCAATGGCGTGGCGGTACAAAAGGTGCATGTGCTCGAACCCGGTAAACGCACTCACCAGCATCAACA
>JBIPME010000508.1:0-6745 GCA_044369275.1 Rhodoferax sp. | reverse complement strand
CAAGCGCAGCTTGGGCGGCAGCATCGCCCAAGGCCAAACCACCTACGGCGCAGACTTGGTCGCAGGCGCCGTAAGCCTGAGCAACAAGGTCGCAGGCGACGACGTCAGCGCCAACGCGGTCACCATCAACACCACGGGCAACACCAGCAGCAGCGGCAAACTCAAAGCGGCTGACACCGCCTACAGCGGCATCCAAAGCGTCAGCGGCATCAGCGGCGCGGACGCAGGTAACTACGACACCAGCAGCATTGCCGACATCAAAGGCGACTACAAGGTGGACAAGCGCAGCTTGGGCGGCAGCATCGCCCAGGGCCAAACCACCTACGGCGCAGACTTGGTGGCCGGAGCGGTGAGCCTGAGCAACACCGTGGCAGGCGACGATGTCAGCGCCAACGCCGTCACTATCAACACCGCAGGCAAGACCAGCAGCAGCGGCAAACTCAAGGCCGCTGACACCGCTTACAGCGGCATCCAAAGCGTGGGCGGCATCAGCGGCGCGGACGCGGGTAACTACACCACCACCGACATCAAGGGCGATTACAAGGTGGACAAGCGCAGCTTGGGCGGCAGCATCGCCCAAGGCCAAACCACCTACGGCGCAGACTTGGTCGCAGGCGCCGTAAGCCTGAGCAACAAGGTCGCAGGCGACGACGTTGCCGCCAACGCGGTCACCATCAACACCACGGGCAACACCAGCTCCAGCGGCAAACTCAAAGCCGCAGACACCGCCTACAGCGGTATCCAAAGCGCAAGCGGCCTCAGCGGCGCGGATGCCGGTAACTACGCGTTCACCGAGGTGAAGGGCGACTACAAGGTGGACAAGCGCAGCTTGGGCGGCAGCATCGCCCAAGGCCAAACCACCTACGGCGCAGACTTGGTGGCCGGAGCCGTGAGCTTGAGCAACAAGGTCGCGGGCGACGACGTTGCCGCCAACGGCGTGGCCATTGCCACCGCAGGCAACACCAGCTCCAGCGGCAAACTCAAAGCCGCTGACACCGCCTACAGCGGCATTCAAAGCGTAAGCGGCCTCAATGGCGTGGACGCGGGCAACTACACCGCGGACAACATCAAGGGCGACTACAAGGTGGACAAGCGCAACCTCACAGGCAGCATCGCCCAAGGCCAGTCCATCTACGGGGCGGACTTGGTGGCAGGCGCGGTGAGCCTGAGCAACACCGTGGCAGGCGACGATGTTGCCGCCAACAGCGTCGCCATTAACACCGCTGGCAAAACCAGCAGCAGCGGCAAACTCAAAGCCGCTGACACCGCTTACAGCGGCATCCAAAGCGTAAACGGCCTCAATGGCGTGGACGCGGGCAACTACACCGTGGCCCCCCTCAAAGGCGACTACAAGGTGGACAAACGCAGCTTGAGCGGCAGCATTTCCCAGGGCCAATCGGTCTACGGCGCAAACTTAACCGCAGGTACCGTCACGCTCAACAACAAAGTCGCAGGCGACGATGTCAAGGCCAACGGCGTGGCCATCAACACCGCTGGCAACACCAGCTCCAGCGGCAAGCTCAAAGCCGCAGACACCGCCTACAGCGGCATCCAAAGCGTGAACGGCCTCAATGGCGTGGACGCGGGCAACTACACCGCGGACAACGTCAAGGGCGACTACAAGGTGGACAAGCGCACCTTGGGCGGCAGCATCGCCCTAGGCCAATCGGTCTACGGGGCCGATTTGGTGGCGGGCACCGTGAGCCTGAGCAACAAGGTCGCGGGTGACGATGTGGCCGCCAACAGCGTGGCCATTGCCACCGCAGGCAACACCAGCTCCAGCGGCAAACTCAAAGCCGCAGACACCGCCTACAGCGGCATTCAAAGCGTCAGCGGTATCAGCGGCGCAGACGCGGGCAACTACGCGTTCGCCGCGGTCAAGGGCGACTACAAGGTGTACAAACGCAACATCACAGGCAGCATCGCCCAGAGCCAGTCGGTCTACGGTGCGGACTTGGTCGCCGGGGCTGTCACGCTTAACAACAAGGTCGCAGGCGACGATATCGCCGCCAACAGCGTGGTTATCGACACCACCGGCAACACCAGCTCTAGCGGCAAACTCAAAGCCGCTGACACCGCCTACAGCGGCATCCAAAGCGTCAGCGGCATCAACGGGGCGGACGCGGCCAACTACACCGTGGACGCCATCCAAGGCGACTACAAGGTAGACAAGCGCAGCTTGGGCGGCAGCATTACCCAAGGCCAGTCGATCTACGGCGAAGACTTGGTAGAGGGCACCGTGAGCCTGAGCAACAAGGTCGCGGGTGACGATGTCAGCGCCAATGGCGTTGCCATCAACACCGCAGGCAACACCAGCTCCAGCGGCAAACTCAAAGCGGCAGACACCGCCTACAGTGGCATCCAAAGCGTCAGCGGCCTCGATGGCGTGGACGCGGGCAACTACGCGTTCACCGAGGTCAAGGGCGACTACAAGGTGGACAAACGCACGCTAGGCGGCGGCATCGCCCAAGGCCACTCGGTCTACGGGGCCGATTTGGTGGCAGGCACCGTGAGCCTGAGCAACAAGGTCGCAGGCGACGATGTCAAGGCCAACGTGGCCATCAACACCGCTGGCAACACCAGCTCTAGCGGCAACCTCAAGGCCGCAGACACCGCCTACAGCGGCATCCAAAGCGCAAGCGGCATCAGCGGCGTAGACGCAGGCAACTACGACACCAGCAGCATCACCAACATCAAAGGCGACTACAAAGTCGACAAGCGCAGCTTGGGCGGCAGCATTGCCCAAGGCCAATCGGTCTACGGCGCAGACTTGGTCGCAGGCGCGGTAAGCTTAAGCAACAAAGTCGCAGGTGACGATGTCAACGCCAACGCCGTCACCATCAACACCGCTGGCAAGACCAGCTCTAGCGGCAAACTCAAAGCCGCTGACACCGCCTACAGCGGCATCCAAAGCGCAAGCGGCGTGAGCGGCGCGGACGCGGACAACTACACGTTCACCGAGGTGAAGGGCGACTACAAGGTAGACAAGCGCAGCTTGAGCGGCAGCATCACCCAAGGCGAATCGGTCTACGGCGCAGACTTGGTCGCCGGTGCCGTAACGCTGGGCGGCAAGCTCGCAGGCGACGATGTCAACGCCAACGGCGTGGTTATCGACACCACTGGCAAGACCAGCTCTAGCGGCAAACTCAAGGCCGCAGACACCGCCCACAGCGGCATCCAAAGCGTGAGCGGCCTCAACGGCGTAGACGCTGACAACTACGCGTTTACCGAAGTCAAAGGCGACTACAAGGTGAACAAGCGCACACTGGGCGGCAGCATTGCCCAAGGCCAATCGGTCTACGGCGCAGACTTAACCGCAGGTGCGGTGACCCTGAGCAACAAAGTCGCAGGCGACAATGTCAACACCAACGTGGCCATCAACACCGCTGGCAACACCAGCTCTAGCGGCAAACTCAAAGCGGCAGACACCGCCTACAGCGGCATCCAAAGCGTCAGCGGCATCAGCGGCGTAGACGCAGGCAACTACGACACCAGCGGCATCGCCAACATCAAAGGCGACTACAAGGTCGACAAACGCAGCTTGGGCGGCAGCATTTCCCAAGGCCAGTCCGTCTACGGGGCGGACTTGGTGGCTGGAGCTGTGAGCTTAAGCAACACGGTCGCAGGCGACGATGTCAGCGCCAACGGTGTGGCCATCAACACCACGGGCAAGACCAGCTCCAGCGGCAAACTCAAAGCCGCTGACACCGCCTACAGCGGCATCCAAAGCGCAAGCGGCCTCAGCGGAGCGGACGCGGACAACTACACGTTCACCGAGGTGAAGGGCGACTACAAGGTGGACAAGCGCAGCTTGGGCGGCAGCATCACCCAAGGCCAATCGGTCTACGGCGCAGACTTGGTGGCCGGCACCGTGGGCTTAAGCAACACGGTCGCAGGCGACGATGTCACCGCCAACGGTGTCGCCATCAACACCACGGGCAAGACCAGTTCTAGCGGCAAACTCAAAGCCGCAGACACCGCCTACAGCGGCATCCAAAGCGTAAGCGGCATCAGCGGCGCGGACGCGGGCAACTACGCGTTCACCGAGGTGAAGGGCGACTACAAGGTGGACAAAAAAACCGTGACCACCAGCTACACCGCGAAAGACAAAGTGTTTGACGACAGCACGGCGGCCAGCGTATCTGGCACCTTGGTCGGTGTGCTGGCCAATGACAGCATGACCTTGACCCAAAAAAGCGCCATTTTTGCCGATACCAGCATAGGCCCGGACAAACTGGTCATCATCGATGGCCTTGGTTTGCAAGGCACCGATGCCAGCAATTACGAGCTTGCATCCACCGCCGCCAGTGCCAAAGCGAATATCACGAGCGCATCCGTAAGCCCTGTCAAACCCACGCCCTCCGTGATCCCCAAAGTTCCCGAGCTCACTCCCCCCGCACCGATAGGCGGGGACAAAACCCTGCCTTCTGGGCTCAGAGTGTCTGATACCAAAATCGACAGCGGCTTTATTTTGGCTGGTGCCCAAGTTCCCGAAGCAGCCGCCTTACAAAACTGCCGCCAATCTCGGGACTTTGACTTCGTCAAAATTTGCAGCACGTTGCGCATCGATTCACCGATTGAACGCGCCTCAGGCCCCTGAAACAACCCGCGCATCTTAGGCACCTGGCGCAGGTCTTGCACGCACGCTCGCGCGCCGCCGTGTGGGGCAAAAGTTGGGAGTCCTTGAAAAAAAACGCGTTAGGACAAGCGCGTAACGCCCTGCAACCCACAGGCGTAAACCGCATTGCGCAGCATGGCTATCGCCTCGTAACGGGTAAAGCTGCGTCGCCACACCAGCACCACCCGGCGCGTCGGTGGCAGCGAATTTTTACCATCGTGCACGGGCAAATAATGCACATACGCCGCAGGGTCGCGGCGCTCTAATGCCTCTTGCGGCACGCTCAAACACGGCACCAAAGTAACCCCCATGCCCGAGGCCACCATGTGCTTAATGGTCTCCAACGATGCGCCTTCAAAGCTTTTGCTAATGCCCTGGGCGTTGCTGGAGAAGCGGGCGAACTCGGGGCACACTTCGAGCACATGGTCGCGAAAGCAATGGCCATTGCCCAGCAGCAGCATGGTCTCGTTTTGCAGGTCTTCGCTGCTCACACTGTCCTGCGCTGCAAGCGGGTGCGCTGCGGGTACGGCGGCATAAAAAGGCTCGTCGTACAAAGGGGCCAAGGCCAAGCCCCCATCGGGAAAAGGCTCGGCCAAAATCGCACAATCAATCTCGCCCGCGCGCAGCATTTCAAGCAACTTCACGGTGAAATTCTCTTGCAAAATAAGCGGCATTTGCGGTGCCTGCGCAATGATTTGGCGCACCAAGTGGGGCAGCAAATACGGTGCAATGGTGTAGATCAACCCCAGGCGCAACGGCCCCGACAAAGGGTCTTTGCCGCGCTTGGCAATTTCTTTCACCTCAGCGGCTTGCTCCAAAACCACTTGCGCTTGGCGCACAATTTCTTGGCCCAGCGGGGTGACGTTAATTTCATTGGCAGTGCGTTCAAAGAGCTTCACGTCGAGCTCTTCTTCCAATTTTTTAACCGCTACGGAGAGCGTGGGTTGCGAGACAAAGCAGGCTTCGGCAGCTTTACCGAAATGCAACTCACGCGCAACGGCAACAATGTATTTCAATTCTGTGAGGGTCATAACCGCATTGTGCGTCCAATACCGCACAAGGGCCAGTTATGGCCTTACTAAATCCATTTAGATGTTGTTGCTAAGTCTAGGCGCTGGGCTGTGAAAGTGTGTTGGCGGGGCCGCGGTGTGGGTCAGCTTGGCATATGGCGTTAAGCGTTTTTGACCACCGTGCAGGCGCTTGCTGGGCCCAACCAGCCCAACCATCACAACCAGCCCCTGCGTCGCGCAAAAACACCACAAACACCCAAAGTGTTTGCCATAGCGTGCATCCACCGTTACATTTGCGCCTCGCAGTTTGGCTTTCGGCCCTGCACTTTCACCATCCCATCCACCCCTGCACCGGAGAACAATATGCAAACGAACACATCTTTCTTGTCTCCTGTACGGACTGGGGTCGCGGTGGCGGTTATCTCTTTCAACTAACCACCCCACCACTGGCATAGCACTTTGCATAGCGCTGCGGTTTGCAGCGCCGGTGGGTGCCTACGCCTGCCCCACAGTCCGGTTTCTTCGTTTTTTGATTCTGGATTTTTTTATGGGCAATTTTGTCAAAAACGTGTCAGAGCGTGCCTGCGTGCTCGCGTCTGACGCTACGTGGATGGAAGACGCTGCGGTGCAGCAACTCATCACCACATCGCAACTCGAAGGCATGCAGCGCGTTGCAGGCATGCCAGACCTGCACCCTGGGCGCGGCTATCCGGTAGGGGCTGCATTTTTTTCGGTCGGGCGGTTTTACCCCGCACTCGTGGGCAACGACATTGGCTGCGGCATGGCGCTGTGGCAAACCGACTTGCGTGCGGCCAGCACCAAACTCGACAAACTGGAAAAGCGCGTGGGCAATATCGACGGCCCCATGGCCGACACTGCCGCCCGGGAACAGGCCACGGCGGCCATGCAAATGCAGCCCACCGGCTACGACACGGCGCTGGGCACCATTGGTGGTGGCAACCATTTTGCAGAGTTTCAGCAAATGGACACAGTCTATGCACCGGATGCGCTCGACGCCTTGGGCATAGAGCGTAAAAACCTGCTCCTGCTGGTGCACAGCGGCTCGCGGGGCTTGGGCGAGCGCATCTTGCGCCAGCATGTCGATGCCTTTGGGCAC
>JBIPME010000168.1:0-4892 GCA_044369275.1 Rhodoferax sp. | reverse complement strand
GCCGCCGCCGACCACGCAGCAGACTTGGTCGCGGTAGAAAAAGCCGTCGCACGTGGCGCAGCCTGAGACGCCGCGCCCCATGAAGGCGCTTTCGGAGGGAAGGCCTAAATATTTGGCGGAGGCGCCCGTGGCAATCACCAGGCTGTCACAGGTGTATTGGTGGCTGTCGCCATGCAGCGTAAAAGGCCGTTTGCTCAGGTCGACTGCGTTGATGTGGTCAAACACAATTTCCGTTTTAAAGCGCTCAGCATGCTCTAAAAAGCGTTGCATGAGTTCGGGGCCTTGTACGCCGTGCACATCAGCGGGCCAGTTATCGACCTCGGTGGTCGTCATCAGTTGCCCGCCTTGCGCTATGCCGGTGACCAACAAGGGGTTAAGGTTGGCGCGTGCGGCGTAGATGGCTGCGGTGTACCCCGCAGGACCCGAACCTAGGATAAGGACTTTGGCATGTTTTGAGGCGGACATAAATTACCTAGATAAATTAAATACAGAATGTGGGTGTATATTGGAAGCGCTTGTGTTCCAGCAGGCATCCATTGTAAGAATTAGTTTGCGTCCTTATGAAAACCTATGTCAAAGCACTTTTTTCCAGTACTGACTTATTGCTAAAAGTGTCCATATTTTCCACGCTAACCCAAGAGCAAGCGGGGTTGTTGGGTAATAGTGTGGTTCGAAAAAGCTATAAACGCGGTGATTTTATTTTGGAGCAAGGCCAAAAATCCAACACTTTGTCGATTTTGTTGCGTGGGCGTGCGCGCGTGGTAATGGCGCACAGCGATGCCCGCGAGGTCATTTTGGCGACTTTGCAGCCGGGTGACTATTTTGGAGAAATGAGTTTGATCGATGGCCTGGCGCACTCGGCTTCAGTGGTTGCAGAAATCGCCTCACAAGTCTTGGTGTTGGAGCGCCGGGATTTCATGCGTTGTATAGACAGCAACAGCGATTTGAGTCTGGCCGTCATGCAGGGTCTGGTTGCGCGCTTGCGCATTGCCAACCAAAAAATTAGCGCTTTGGCCTTGACCAGTGTGGATACGCGGGTGGCCTATGCTTTGCTGGAGTTGGCGCAGCCCGATGCGCAGGGGCGGCGCATCATTCGTGAGAAAATTTCGCGGATGTACATTGCGCAAATGGTGGGTGCCTCACGTGAGATGGTGAGTCGTGTGCTCAAAGTGTTTGAGAAAAACGGTTTTATTCATGTTTTTGAGGATGGTTCTACGCAGGTCAATGAGCGCCGCAACGTGTCGCGTTGAAGGGGCTTGGTTTTTGGCCTGTGCTTAGAGTGTCGCACCGTTTGTTGCACGGTCTTGCCAGTGCTGCGCATCTTTTTGCATCTTGGGCAATGCAGCAGGGAGCGCTTCACGTGAAATAACTTCTCTGCGATGGGGGCGCAGGCTTGGCGTGCAGAGAAGTTGGCGCACGTGGGCGGTTAAGCTTGGGCGCTACGGAAAAATCTAATTCAATGACCTATTTTTTACACACGTTGGAGTCTTCGGACGAGGCGCTCAAGCCCACGGGGTTGAGGCGATTGGCGCACGAACTTGCTTTGCTGGGTGGGTTTTTGCTGTTGCTCTTGATGGGGATGGCTTTGCTGAGCTACACGCAACAAGATGCTGCCTGGTCCACCTCCGGTCTTGGCAGTGTTATTCGCAATCGGCTTGGCGTGTTGGGGGCATGGTTTGCGGATTTGGCGTATTTCATGTTGGGTTTTTCGGCCTGGTTGTGCCTGGCGGTTGGTTTTCGGGTTTGGTTCGCGGTGTTGGTGCAACGTCTGCGCGCAGGCACATCGCAGGCGCCCGCTGAAGGTGCTGCGCCCAGCCCACCTAGGCGGGCGGTGTCGTTGCAATTTTGGCTGGGCGTTGGCGCACTGGTGTGGGGCGCGACGGCGTTGGAGTGGTCTCGCATGTACCGGTTTGAGGCGTATTTGCCTGGGCACAGCGGCGGTGTGCTGGGTTACGTGGTGGGCGCTTGGAGCGTGAAGTGGCTGGGTTTTTCAGGCGCTGGCTTGCTGGCCATTGTGTTGTTTTTGCTGGGTGCGAGCTGGGCGTTTGGGTTTTCTTGGTTGGATTGGGCTGAGCGCCTAGGTGCACGCATCGAGTCTAAGTTTGCGCACTTGCGCCAAAAGCGTGAGCTTGCGCAGGACCTGCAAATCGGAAAACAAGCCGTGCGCGAGCGTGAAGAAGTTGTTTCTGAAGACTATGGCGACGGCCCCTTGCACAGTCCTTTGCAAACCTCGTTCCAAACGCCATTGCAAACGCCGTTGCAAAGGACTGTGCAAGCGCATGCGCCGGTTGTGATCGAACCTGCCGCACCGGCAGAAGTGCCGCAAAGCAAGCGGGTGGCCAAAGAGCGCCAAAAGCCTTTGTTTTCCGAGATGCCCGACAGCAAACTGCCGCAGGTCGCCTTGCTGGATGGGGCCACCTTGCGCCAAGAGACGGTGGCCCATGAAACCTTGGAGATGATCAGCCGAATGATTGAGAAAAAGCTCAAAGATTTCGGTGTCGAGGTGCGGGTGGTGCTGGCCCAGCCCGGCCCGGTGATTACCCGCTACGAAATTGAGCCCGCCACCGGCGTCAAAGGCTCCCAAATCGTAGGTTTGGCCAAGGATTTGGCGCGCTCTTTGAGCCTGACTTCGATTCGCGTGGTCGAGACGATTCCGGGTAAAAACTTCATGGCCTTGGAGCTGCCCAATGCCAAGCGCCAGAGCATCAAGCTCTCCGAAATTTTGGGCTCGCAGGTGTATGCCGAGGCCAAATCGTTTCTCACCATGGGGCTTGGCAAAGACATTATTGGCAACCCTATCGTGGCGGATTTGGCCAAAATGCCCCACGTGCTGGTCGCAGGCACCACCGGCTCGGGCAAATCGGTGGGTATCAACGCCATGATTTTGAGCCTGCTGTACAAAGCCGAAGCCCGCGACGTGCGCATCTTGATGATTGACCCCAAGATGCTGGAAATGTCGGTCTACGAAGGCATACCCCACCTCTTGGCCCCGGTGGTGACCGACATGAAACAAGCCGCGCACGGTTTAACCTGGTGCGTGGCTGAAATGGAGCGCCGTTACAAACTCATGAGCAAAATGGGGGTGCGCAACTTAATGGGCTACAACACCAAAATGGACGAAGCCAAAGAGCGCGGCGAGTTCATTTACAACCCCTTTAGCCTGACCCCCGACGCGCCCGAACCGCTGGACCGTTTGCCCCACATTGTGGTCGTGATTGACGAGTTGGCCGACCTGATGATGGTGGTGGGCAAGAAAATTGAAGAACTGATTGCACGCCTGGCGCAAAAGGCACGCGCTGCGGGCATCCATTTGATTTTGGCCACCCAGCGCCCCAGCGTGGACGTGATCACCGGGCTCATCAAAGCCAACATCCCAACGCGCATCGCCTTTCAGGTGAGCAGCAAAATCGACAGCCGCACCATCTTGGACCAAATGGGCGCAGAGGCTTTGCTGGGCATGGGCGACATGCTCTACATGCCCAGCGGCACCGGCCTGCCGATTCGCGTGCATGGCGCATTTGTCAGCGATGAAGAAGTGCACCGCGTTGTCAGCTTCCTCAAAAGCCAAGGCGAGCCCGACTACATTGAGGGCGTACTCGAAGGCGGCACCGTCGACGGTGAAGACGGCGGCGCAGGCGGTGCAGACGCCAGCGGTGAAAAAGACCCCATGTACGACCAAGCCGTTGAAGTGGTTTTGAAAAACCGCAAAGCCAGCATCTCCTTGGTGCAACGCCACCTCAAAATTGGCTACAACCGTGCCGCCCGTTTGGTAGAAGACATGGAAAAAGCCGGCTTGGTCAGCGCCATGAGTGGCAGCGGCCAGCGCGACATCTTGGTGCCGCCGCGCAATGGCGACTAAGCCCCTGCAAAGAAATGCATCCAACCCGCAATGTAAAACAGCGACTTGAAACCGCAACTTACACGCCCCCACCCTCCACTCCGATCCCCACTTAAATACCCACTATGCGTAACAAAACCATCCAATATGCGCTGCTGCTCAGCCTGCTTTGCCCACTGGTTAGCGCCTGCGCGACCGGGCTGGAAAGCTTTGAAGAATTTGTGAAAAACGTCAAAACTGGCCGCGCCGAATTCACCCAAACCGTCACCTACCCCCCGAAAGACGGACAGGCGCAGCGCAAAAAAGTCTCCACCGGCAGCTTTGCCTTTGCAAGGCCCAATCGTTTTAAATTTCTGTACAAAAAACCGTTCGAACAAACCATCGTGGCCGATGGCCAGACGCTTTGGCTTTACGACGTCGATTTGAACCAAGTCACCGCCCGCCAGCAAGCGGCCGCTTTGGGCAGCACGCCGGCGGCCTTGATCGCTTCGGCCACCGACTTCAACAGCCTGCAAAAAGACTTTGTTCTGAGCAACGCAGCGCCGCGAGACGGTTTGCAATGGGTACTCGCGGTGCCCAAAGACAAAGAAAGCTCGCTGCAATCGGTGGGCCTGGGCTTCAAAGAAAAAGACCTCACAGCCCTCGAAATCGTGGACAACTTTGGGCAAAAATCGCTGATAGTTTTCAACACCTTCCAGCTCAACCCCGCGTTCGGGGCGGCAGAATTCCAATTCAAACCACCCACTGGGGCCGATGTCATCCGCCAATAAACCTTTGCCAACGAGAGCTGTAACGACAGCTGTAACTGCGGCTGCAACGGCATCGGTAACGACAGCTGCAACGGCATCCGAAACTGCGACGGCCACCGCACCCACAACGGCGGCTATCACTGCACCCACAACGCCCTCCACAACGGCCTGCACAACGGCGCCCGTGGCTTACCGAAGCTTTAGCGACCGCCGTGCGGCATTGTGGGCTGGCATGCGCGACGCCATGGGCACGCCCGTGCTCATCCTCTTGGCGGGCATGGTCGGCTTTGGTGCCATGGGCCACA
>JBIPME010000091.1:0-6858 GCA_044369275.1 Rhodoferax sp. | reverse complement strand
GTTGCCTGGCAACTTCACATTCTGCCCCGAAGCCATCACCACATTGCCGCCTTGCGTGCTGATCTTCCCGTCGTTGGTCACGCTCGCGCCAATCAGCGCCACATAGCCGCCCCGGGTTTGCAAACTCCCTTGGTTCAAGATCCCCGCCGCCGCGCCCGCGCCCTGGGCGTCACGCCGGTAACGGTAATTGCCCGCCACAAAATCCGTATCGCTCAGGCCAAAAGTGCTGGCGGTAAAACTGCTGGCGGTTACCGAACCATTGTTGCCAAACACCACGCCATTGGGGTTGACCAAAATCACCTGGCCGTTGGCGTTGATGCTGCCCATAATCTGGCTGGCATCGCTGCCCACCACCCGGTTGAGCAAGGTCGCGCTGCTGCTGGGCTGCACAATGTTCACCGTGGCGGCGCTGCCCACGTTAAAGCTGCTCCAGTTGATGCTGGCCTTGTTGCTGCTTTGCCCAATTGCCATGGTCGCGCCCGTGCTGGCAATCGTGGCCGCGCCGCTGCTGACCACGCCGTTGGTGGGCAGGGCAGTGGATGCAACAGTGCTGGTTTTAGCGACAGCAGAGGCCGAACTGGTCGCAGCCAGCCCCATCGGCGCTGTGGGCACCACACCAACGGGCGTAGCCGCCTTGGCATTTTGCATGGCACCAGCCAAACTCCACACCACCAGCGCCACCGCCAGGTAGCTTTTGCACAATGAACCCGTAAAGAAAAAAGACGCATCGCAATCGCCGCTGGCCCCAATACCGCGCAAAGCAGTACGTGGGTGGGTGGTTTGGCTCGCTTGTTGTTTACCTTTGCCTTGGGCGGTCGCAGTTTCCGCAACAGCAACCATAGTCCCGAGACGTTTTGAAAACACGATTTTGTGGCGATTTATATTCATTTTAATTTAGTAAAATTAGTTTATCCAAGCTACTTTTGCATTTTTTTGCAATTGCTTTTGATTTTTACTAAATTTTACAATTTAACACCCGCTGAAACCTGATTAAAATATGATCATAATTTGATCATAATCAAAACCGCGCTCAAACACTTGTAAAGCCAGAGAAACCACCAAAAATCCTACCAATTAGATTTTTAATTAAATTGACAGCCAATTAAAGTTTTATATTTTTAGATACTAACAAGCTAACAAAATATGTTTTTCAAAGAATAAATCAATTACCAAATGGATTTTTCAAAAATATAGATTCGCTTTTAATGTTTTTTCACGAAAATCGATAAATACGAATGTATCAATTTCAATTAATGAAAATCGTTTTCTCAACATCGGTTAACACCAAGAATTTCATACAGATCAAGGCTCTAATTGTAAAAACCTCAGGCTAACAGCCTCAATTAAAATCACTTAATACATAAAATTTTAAAAAATACAGTACAAATAAATAGTCAGAAAAATATAAGGGAAAAATATTTCAACCTACACTCACCCAATGCCAATCCCCTTTAAAAAACCCGCCCACCATGACCCAAAAAACATTGCGCAGCGTGCAATTTATGCAGCAAGTTTGACCAACAACATCCCCTCGCCTTGCATTTCCATCTGCCATCTGGATGCCAACACCGGTTGGTGCGTAGGTTGCTGGCGCAGCATGGACGAAATCATGGGATGGGCACAGCGCAGCGATAGCGACAAAAAAACCGTATGGGCCGCCATTGCGCAACGCGCCCAAAGTGCAACTCGCTAAAATTTTCTATTGCAATACCGAATAACAATGTGCAGCTAGCTGGTTTTAAAAAAACTCCATACAAAAACCCATAGCCCAAACGCAAACACGCTAAGCACCTTGCAATGCATGCAAACCGCTGCACCGCCGTTGCCCACTTGCCGCCCTGCTCCACCCACCGCACCATGCCCCACCAAACGCCCTCTGCACCGCACCCCACCCAAGAACACGCCAACAGCAAACAACGCGTTTTCACCGAAGTTGCTGCACTTTGGCATTTGGCTTGGCCCATCCTCATAGGGCAATTGGCCTCCGTGGGCATGTCGGTTACCGATGTGGCCATGGCCGGGCATGCGTCCACCCAAGACCTGGCGGGCGTGTCTTTGGGGGTTTCTATTTGGAACATGGTCATCCTGACCCTCATGGGGCTGGTCATGTCGGTCAGCCCCATGGTCGCCCAGCAGATAGGGGCACGCCAACACCACGCCGTGCCCCACACCGTGCGCCAAGGCCTCTGGAAGGCACTCATCGTCGGTGGCATCGCATTCCTGCTGACCCGTGCGCTCTCAGGGGTGTTTGACGCCATGGACTTAGAGCCCGCGGTCCGCCACGTGGCCCAAGAGTTCACCCTCATCAGCAGCTGGGGGCTGCCGGCTTTCACCTGCTACCGCGTTTTGTACGGCTACAGCACCAGCATCAACCAGACCAAACCGATGATGGTGATTGCCTTGCTGGCCCTGTTGCTCAATGCCTTGGTCAATTGGGTCTTGGTCTTTGGGCACTGGGGCATGCCAGCCTTGGGCGGAGCCGGTTGTGCCTGGGCCACCATGCTGTGCGTTTGGTTTAACCTGATCGCACTGCTCATTTGGATGCGGCTGAGCCCCGCTTACCGTGCCACCTGGCCTTTTGCGCAGTTTGAAGCCCCCCATGGCCCCACGCTGCGCAAGCTTTTCAAGCTGGGCCTGCCCATTGGCATTACCTATTTTGCGGAAACCTGCGCCTTCAGCCTGATCGCCTTGCTCGTAGCCCAATTTGGCAGCCGCGAAGTGGCGGCCCACCAAATTGCCTTGAACTTCACCTCACTGACCTTCATGGTCCCCATGAGCTTGAGCCTGGCCTTGCTCACCCGCGTGGGCCAAAGCCTAGGGGCTGGCGATGCGGATGCAGCGCGTTTTAGATCGTGGGTCGGCGTGGGCATGACCATAGCCTTCTCCCTTGCCTCTGCGCTGCTCATGGGCTTGCTCAGCAAACCGATTGCCCATGCCTACACCAGCGACTTGCAAGTCGTCCACGGTGCCGCCCAGCTCTTGCTGCTAGCGGCCCTGTTCCAGCTGCCGGACTGCGTCCAAGTGGTCACCATCAACGCCATTCGCGCCTACAAAGTCACGCGCTTGCCCATGGTCTTGCACCTGACCGCCTTTTGGTGCATCAGCATTCCGCTGGGTTGCATCTTGGGGTTGGCGCCCGCTTGGTTCTTTTTATCGCCCACGGTGCCCATGGCCGCCAGAGGCTTCTGGATTGCGCTGATCGTGGGTTTAAGTGTCTGCGCCGTGGGCTTAATTGGCCTGCTGCGCCGCGTTGCGCACCCCCGATAAGTTACCCTAGCGCCCATGCTCTTCACCCGCCCCCCTTCTGCGTCCATGCTTGCACCCATGCCTGCGCCGCGCATTGTCCTGTTCCTGTCCTTGCTGCTAGGCCTGCAACCCATCACAACCGACCTGTATTTGCCCGCGCTGCCAGGTCTTGCGCAAGACCTGGGCGCCACAATGCCGCAAGCGCAGCTCACGCTCACCGCGCTGCTGCTGAGCTTTGGCATCTCGCAGCTCATGTGGGGTCCGGTGTCAGACCGTTTCGGGCGCCGCCCTGTGCTGCTGCTGGGCATGGCCGCCTATGTGTGCGCCAGCATCGGCAGCGCCCTGTCCCAATCCATTGAAACGCTGATCGTCTGGCGCGCCCTGCAAGGTGCCGCCATGGGGGCGGGCGTAATGTGCGCACGCGCCATCGTGCGCGACCTGTACGCCCCCAGCCAGGGGGCCGTGGTCATGTCCAAAGGCTTGAGCGGCTTGGGCGTGATTGCCTGCCTGAGCGCGCCTTTGGGCGGCGTACTCACCGCCTGGCTGAGCTGGCATGCGGCGCTGATGGCCTTGGCCCTGTTTGGCGCATGCACACTGGCTTGGATTGCGCTGTATTTTCAAGAAACCGTCGCACACAAAAACCCGCATGCATTGCAACCCAGCAGCCTGGCGCGCACTTGGTGGCAAATTATCCGCAACCCCACTTTCATCGCATTCTCCGCCCTGTCGGTTTGCTCCTATGGCGGTCTGTTTACATTTTTGGCCTCTTCCTCCTTTGTCTTTATCGGCGTACTCCACCTCAGCACCACCCAATATGGTTTGTGCATGCTGTTGAACTCCTTGGTGTACTTAGCGGGCACCTTTCTATGCCGTTGGCTCATTGCGCGCATGGGCGTGCAGCGCACCGTGGCCATTGCAGGCGGGTTTTCTCTGCTCGGCGGAATAGGCCTGGGCGCACTCGCCTTAGCGGGCTTTGAAAGCGTAGGCGCCATCATGGGGCCCATGTGCCTCTTCATACTCGGGCACGGCATTCACCAACCTTGCGGGCAAAGCGGCGCGGTAAGCCCTTTTCCCAAAGCGGCTGGGGCAGCGTCGGCACTCAATGGTTTTTTAATGATGCTGGCGGCATTTGCCGTAGGGCTTTGGATAGGCCACCGCATTGACGGCACGGTCCACCCGCTGGCCTACGGCATCTGCTTTTGGAGCATCCTCATTAGCCTTTGCGCATGGACTTTGGTGCAACGTCATGGAAAGCTCTAAAACACCGGCCCTGCCCTTCTACATTGGATTGGCAGGCCCCACGGCTGCGGGCAAAACCGCCGCAGCCCTGTACCTTGCAGAACAACTGGCACACACGCGCCCCGTAGAAATCATCAGCGTCGACTCTGCGTTGGTCTACCGTGGCATGGACATTGGCACCGCCAAACCCAGCGCCCACGAACTGGCGCTGGTGCCGCACCACCTCATCAACATTCGTGACCCTCTAGAGGCCTACAGTGCCGCCGAATTTGTGCGTGATGCCAGCGCACGCATCCGCGACATTGCCTCGCGGGGCAAGCTCCCCTTGCTCGTAGGCGGAACCATGCTGTACTTCAAAGCCCTGCTCGACGGCTTGGACGACATGCCCGCTGCCAACCCCGCCATCCGCAGCGCGCTCGAACAAGAAGCCCAGGCCAAAGGCTGGCCCGCGCTGCACGCGGAACTGGCCCAAATCGACCCCGCCACGGCGGCACGCCTGGCCCCGCAAGACAGCCAACGCATCCAACGGGCCTTGGAAGTGCACCGCATCACGGGGCGTCCCATGTCAGCCTTTCACCAGCGCCGCAACACCAACGCAGCTGCGGCCCTGAACGCTGCCGCACCAGGCAATACCGACGCCGACGCCGGCACCACGCTAGCGCCTGCGCACATCCTGATCTCCCTAGAGCCCAACGACAGAGGCTGGCTGCACCAACGCATCGCACAGCGGTTTTCCAGCATGCTCCATGAAGGCTTTTTGAACGAGGTAGAAGCCTTGCGTGCGCGCAGCGACCTGCACCCAGACCTGCCCTCCATGCGCTGCGTAGGTTACCGCCAAGCTTGGGAGGCCCTAGACGGCCAATGGCCTGTGGCCGAACTGCAAGAGCGCGGCACGATTGCTACGCGCCAACTGGCCAAACGCCAGCTCACTTGGCTACGCGCCATGCCCCACCGCAAGCCCATTGCCTGCGACCAACCCGACTACCTCCAACAGGTACTTACACAGGTGCGCAATGCCCTGTCAACCCCAGCCTTGGCGTGAAGCGTGGTCTCTAAAAAAAAGCTACAGAAATTAATTTTGCAAAAATTTACAATTCATTGATCAAAATATAAATTCATTTGATAAATCAGTATTTATATTTTAAAAATTCCATAATACTTCAAAATTAATCTAATAAATTCAAAAAATATAAAAAAACTTTGTAACAAAGTATTGCAAATTTTTAAGAAAAGTGACTTAATCAACCCATAGTATGTAAACCAACATAAGGGGCCTAGAGCCATACTAACAATGGGTTGGAAATTTTCTCAGTTCACTTCCGGTGTGCTTAATGCGTTCAAAGAAATTGACGTGCTGGGCACACACCAAAGCAGCGTTGACGACATCCGCCAAGAGATGTTTGCCCACATGGTCAGCATCATCGGCGAGCAGGCCAACAAAACCACGCTTTGGCGGTCTATAGACGCCGCCAGAGACGCGCAAACGCTGTGGTATTTGCGCAGCGACTTGATGGCATTTTTGAGCGTACAAAAAGGCGAGCCCTTTGCCAAAGAGCAGCTGCGCGCCATCACAAAAAACTTTAAAGGCCAAGTTCCTAATGCACAGTTTGAAAGTGCGATGCGAGCGCGTAATTTTTAAACGGCCCCGAAGTCAACAGCGCAATGCACTGCTTGCAAATTGCGAACTTCGCAATTTTTTATTGCAGCGTAGGGTCGTTTCCCAAGGTGTCTTCTGAGGCAGGCGGCGTAGGCACCCGAAAAGCCTCGCTGGCCCAAGCGCCAAAATCAAGCGACTTACAGCGCTCGCTACAAAATGGCCGGTACGGATTGCCCGTCGCGTACACACTGGGCCCCTTGCAAGCGGGGCATTGAACAATTTTTGGCTCCATCATCCCCACCTCAGGCGCACAAGGCCAGTTCAAACGCTGCATCTTGGCCACTGGGATGCAAGCGGTCATCTTGGCCGTGGCGCATCAGGCGAATCGACACCATCAAACGGTTGCCACTGATTTCAGGTACCAGGCCTAACTCGGGTTCGATTGCCAAGCGCAGCAACTGGAATGTGCGACCTTGCGGCAAGTTTTGTTGCAACTGCCCGCCAAGCGCTACCATTTTTTGAGGCGCACCGGACTCGCGCAGCATTTGCAGTAAAAATTGAATGGATTCAGACAGCGGCATCAGCAACGCAATCCAACGCCGCAAATCCGCTTGGCGGTCTGCCACACTGCGGTGTTGCCAAGCAAAATACGCTGGCAAATCAAATTCGCAAGTCCCGCCTGGAATGCCCACCCGACTGCGAATGCTCATGAGCCAGTCATTTTCGGTCAAACTCTGCCCTGCTTTGCCCACAACGGCGTTCAAAGCGGAATACGA
>JBIPME010000090.1:0-6904 GCA_044369275.1 Rhodoferax sp. | reverse complement strand
GCCTGTTCACCGACCAAGAATGGGCAGAGATTGCCCCCATCGTGGAGCGCGATTTGGCCTGAGGGTCGCAGTGGGTTTGCGGTTCATGCCCCCTACCCACTACGCAACCCAATGGCTGGCGGGCTGGCCTTCTTTGAGGCGCTGCATGGTTTGGAACATGTCGATCACGCCTTGAATGCTGGCTGCACTTTGGGGCTCGTTGTACTGCGCCCAAGCCAAGTAGTCGTGCGCGTTTTCCACCAAATTACGCCGCATATTCGGGTCTGCTGGGGGAGAACCCGGCGGTTGGTGAAACGGTATGCCCAGCATGAGCAGTGTGGTGCTTTGTTCAGACGGTATCTTGCCAAAAAGCTCCCCGCACATCGCATCGTATTGGCTGACATCCATATTGCTAAGGTCGTATTTGTTAGCCAACGCCTTCATCAATGCATTCGGTTCACTCGCATGAAAGCGGTTAGAAACAGGCGCTGCCGCGTCGCTTGCAACAGGCTTTTTCACCGTAGCGGGTACAAAGCTCGTGTACACGCTGCTGACGGGTGTGATGGTGGTCATGTAGGCCTGCTTCTTTCTTTATTGAATATAGATGGAAGCCTGCATGGTGTTCCACGGGGAAGTTTGAGAGGTTTGACTGAATGCAAACAGCCCATTCTGGTACCCAGATAAATCCACCTTGTTTAGGAATCCCTTCACAGTTTGACCAGCAGCGCACAAGACCCAAGTAGTTGTATAGCAAAGCGTGCGCGATTCCACGATAGGTGCATTGGCACCATTCATTGTTGAATGGGTATTTTGACCATAACCAATAACCCATACGTACCCAAACATCTGAGCTCCCCCATGATTAAGCACGGTAGAACCTTGGTACAACTGCGTCATATACTCCCCCTGAGGTTGTTGTGAAGACTGAACCGCCCACATATACAACTGCGTTAACGGTGGTGCCGCAGCTTTTAAGATGGCTCTAGGCATATCGGCAGGAACGATGCTTGGACTGCTGGAATTGGGTACAAAAACGCCTTGGCTTTGGGCAAATTTATTCAAGGCATCGGCTTGTTCTTGTGTAACTGTAGTCATTGTGTCCGGGTCGAACGCGATGCTCGTGTTGCTGCTGGTACTTGATGCCGTAGAGGATGCGTCAGGGGCGGTAGCAACTCCGCTGCCCTCCCCCCCGCCGCAGGCACAAAGCGTGGCAATCAATGCCAGTCCATAAATCAGTTGCATGGTGTATTTCATAAAACTTCCCTGTTGGTTAATTGGAGCTTCATTGTGCAAAAAGCAATCGAAATAAAAAGCCACAAAAGAGAAATAAATTATCAATAAATAGACTTAAATTAATAAATATTAAATAATTGATAAATACAATATTGCAATACCACATTAAAATTAAACCAACTGCAGCGTAAAAATTGCCCAAAAATTTCTGCATCTGGGTTCTCGCTCTGCTGTGGACAAAGCCTTCTCCCGATTGATCCCAAAAGGCCAATTGATGCGCGTGGGTCGTGGCGTCTACGTCACGCCTTACCAAGGTCGATTGGGCGCTCGCCATGCCTCCACGGAGTCAGTGGTGCAGGCTATTGAAGCAGGTGGTAGTGCCCAGTGGGGCGGCTGTGCACAGTGCGCGAGCCCAATTGCCAAGCTGGATGGCTAAAGTGATCAGCGAAGGTACGGCACATGGCTGATTCATGGTTCTCTCTGAGCCGAGACGATAGGGCTGAAGCCCTGGAATATGCAGCGGCCCGAACCGGTCGACAGGCACGGCTCTGGCCTCATTCATTAAGGCGCTGGCCCAATGCAAAAGCCATGCGACTTACCCATGAAAAACTGGGGGCAAAAACGGCGTTACCTTGCTCTGAAGCAGCTTAACCAACGCAGGCTCCATGAACTTGTAGTTGTCTGGAATGTTGAGGCACACCACTTTCTTGCCGAACAGCTGCGGCTTGAACTGCGCGGAAAGCTTGGACTTGTGCCGCTTTTCCATCACAAAAACCACGTCGGCCCATTCGATCAGTTCTGCTGACGCAGGCACCTCTGCGTCGTTGCTCAGGCCCGCCGACGCGCATTGGATACCCGGATACTCTGCAAACACTTGCTCCGCAGTGGGGCTGCGCCACTTGTTTTTACCGCAAATAAACAGAACATTGCGCATGGGAATAAGCGGCCTAACGCCAAGGGTAAACGGCTGCGTGAGGGGCGCAGCGAATGGAGGGCGCCAACATGGCCGCCCAACTTGAGAAGCAGCGGTTCAACGCCATGGCTTAACACTTACTCAAAGCGTTCAAGCTCCTTGATGCGTGACTCAGCATGCGATTGCATGCAAGTGATGTAGATCACGCCGCGAATGGTTCCCCCTTGGTAGTGCAGGTACATGGCGTGGCAGTCCGCTTCGCGAAACTTGACCCACGCCCGTTGTGCGGCCAACAACGCTGCTTTCGTTTCGGCGTATTTATCGGTTTCGCTGTCTGGCTGCCCCAAGTGTTTCATAACGCGCTGGTACACGGCATTGAGCTTTGCTTCTACCTGCTTTTGCTCGATAAGGGCGCATTCGTTGATGGTGTTGGTGGAGGTTGCATTTTTGCAATCAATGGCGGCGCTGGCCTGCATGCAGCAGCCAATCCATAAAGTGGCCAGAAGCCCAATGCGGTACAGAGGTGGTCTCATATCTATCCTGCTGCGAACAAGTCTGCCTGCTCGTAAGGCTCGCGGGAGCTTAGCCCTGGAACTTGGTAGAACCAGTGCACACGTCGTGCGCGGCGATTTCTGGAGACAGCAATGCGCCCGCGCTGTTCTGCTAAAACCGCGTCCGCGATCGCACTGGCTTGTTCTGGAGTAAGCATGGTGGGGTGGATGTTGTGGTGTCTAACGGCCATTATCAGGCACCACAAACCGAAGGCTGGAGGGCACCAACACCACCAGACACGGGCCATGACCCGTGTTGGCGTGCGCATTGAACCGGCAGTTAGGCCTTCGATTCACTCTCGGCGATGGCGCGATAAGCGAATGCGCCAACTACCGCACCCAAAATAGGCGCAACCCAAAATAACCACAGTTGCTCCACCGCCCAACCACCAACGAAGACCGCAACCCCAGTGCTTCGTGCAGGGTTGACGGAAGTGTTGGTAACAGGAATGCTGATGAGGTGAATCAGCGTTAATGCCAAACCAATTGCGATGGGCGCCAACCCAGCAGGCGCTCGCTTGTCAGTTGATCCCAGAATAATCAAAAGGAAAAACGCGGTCATTACAACTTCAGTGACCAGTGCTGCGGTGAAGGAGTATTTGCCGGGAGAGTGATCGCCATAGCCATTGGATGCAAACCCTTGGGATACATCAAAGCCGGGCGCGCCAGTAGCAATGACGTAGAGAACTGCGGCACCCGCTATGCCACCCAGCACTTGTGCTGCGATATAAGCGGGAAGCTGGCTTGCGGGAAAGCGCCCACCAAGCCACAGACCAATGGACACAGCCGGATTGAGATGACAGCCTGATATATGCCCAATGGCAAAAGCCATGGTGAGAACGGTGAGGCCAAAGGCCAAGGAAACACCGTGCAAACCAATACCCAAACTGGGAAATGCTGCCGCAAGTACCGCGCTACCGCAGCCGCCCAAAACAAGCCAAAAAGTTCCAAGAAATTCAGCACCGTATTTATTCATTTCGTCTCTTTCGTAGTGGAGAAAAGTTTGGCGAAGCGTGGCGCGTGCCTTAGCCGACTCTCCTCAAGGTCTAACGCAATATGGACCGCAAAACCCCGGTGATACAACCGGGTAGCGTCGATCCATCTTGTTGTTGTCTTGTTGTCGGAGTGGCTGCAATCCAATTGCAGTTCACACGCTTACTCGACCAAGTACGCGTACAGCTTCGTTATCCGCACTATAACCGCAAAAATGATAAAACTTATCTCTACCGAATTCGTTTTTTATTCGCGCAAGCGCCACTCGGCTCGGCGGCATGGGGCACCCCCGCCGACCAAGTGGATGGCGCGTTGTTGCACCACGCAGTCACCACAACAAAGTGCGATCAACAAGACGCTGCGATTCACCGAAATACCGTCCCCCACTACAGCGTCCAAAAGGCGCTGTGCATGCGCACGACTAAGAACAGCCACACACTACCAAAAACGTGCCGTAATGGCACACGATGCAGCGCTGACATCGCGCAGGCAGAACAAAAAGAGAAGTTTTCAGTAGGACAAAAGCAGCGCCTAGAACCGAGCTCGTCCAACAAACGGATCAGGCTGGGTCTAGGGTAACTGTTAACGCGACTGGTACGTGTACCCCGCACCCTCATATGCGCTACGAATGGCACTCTTCATCTCATCCGCGACTGGCTTGTCCAATTGAGTCGCCACCACAACCGGCCTATACCCAAGGCGCTCGGTTTGAAGCATCACTTCTG
Organism: Rhodoferax sp.; assembly: GCA_044369275.1. GTDB lineage: Bacteria > Pseudomonadota > Gammaproteobacteria > Burkholderiales > Burkholderiaceae_C > Allorhodoferax. The sequence continues at coordinate 2,510 of JBIPME010000090.1, read as the reverse complement.
GCAGCCTGGCGCCTAGCTTTCTGGCGGTAAGCGTAAAGGTCCGCTTTGCGTCATTGACATACGCAATCACAAAATGTTCGTTCATCAACTACTCCAGTTGGTTTTGATTGTGGGAGATCGGGTGCCAGTTGGGCCCGTGCTTTGTGAAGACCTTTCGCGGCTGTTTAGCTCGCGTCGGAATGCTCTAATTCTGCTGAAGTCCGCGCCCGGCTTTTCCTGCGATGCTCAAACGTGGAACTACTCCACCCGAAGGCGTCGGCATGAGTGAATGCTATAGCTCAATCCTTGGGGCCGGGCTTACCGGTGTATGGGTTGGTGTTGCCCCGATGGCTGAAGTTGTCCACACGTGTCGGGTTGCTATCCGACTGCATGTGACCGCGCACCCTTCGGCCATTCGTTCGAATCGTAGGTGCGACATAGTGATCGTTCGAATTGCATCTCGGGCAGCTGTAGGTGCGGGCAGGACTATATGGCGAACTGCGCAGAGCGTGATACGTACTGCCGAATCCCCGGGAACCTCTGGCTTCAGCTGGAGCGGCTACCGCGACGAAAAGAACGAGGCTCATGGCTGCAAGTTTCATATAACTCTCCTTTTAAGGCATAAAGTTTGAATTAAAGTCCAACAAATACGGTTAAGTTCTTAAAATTTATTAGTGAAAATCACTATTCGCTCCATTTTTTTCGAAGGTGATTTACGGTAGTATCCGATCTTGCTTTGCGGCCAGATGGATATTGCAACTTCACCGAACCTTCTGGGAGGTTGAAGGCTTGCTCGATTTTTTTGACTATCGAATCGACTGGAGCGTCAGATCTTGCTGTGCGGTGGCGTTTTGCTCCATCTGCTTTTTTCTTTGTTTTACTTAGCTCTTCTACTGCATCCTCTGGATACAGAATATCGCCTGATATTAGACCTGCATCTTTTATCTTCCGTAGGGCATGACGGATACCAATAACTCTATGTTTCTTCAATTCGTCCGACATTGAACCACCTACTCTTTTTAACAGATACAAATTTTTTATTTGAATGCCCAACGCCCAGATTAACCAACGCCAGGGCGAAGGCGGAGGGCACCAACACTGGCCATAAAAATGCCGAAGGCATGGCCAGTGTTGGCGTCCACGTTGAACCGACAATTAGGCAGGGGCCGAAGCAAAATGGTGTGAGCCAGCACTTAGCCCATAGACAAAGCGTTTAGCCTCTTGCTTCACGACATGCTTCATCCTCTGCGACACGCCAACGCCAGTAACGGTCGGGCTTGACCCAGACTACAGTGGTCTCCGTCGCTGCCTTGAACGCATCCAGAACCGCTCGGCCTACAACCAAGTTGCCGTCTGCGTTTTCTCGAAGGAACAGCTCAGCTTTGGCTTTGACAAGGTGGTCCACAACATCGTCTTGGTAGATGCAGCCATGTCTTTCAACCTGGGTCACCATCCAGCCAGCAACTTGAGTGGCGTTCATCTCCTTATTGAGCCTTTACCAGTTCCAGAGAGTCTGCGGGAAAGCGACCGGACTCCAGTTTTTTGCCCGCAAACCATTGGCAGCTGTAATGGCTGCCTGAGCCTTCTGGCACTGTTTGAACGGTCATATCTGGGCCACCTGATTTTAGTTTTACGATGTTGCCCACTTCAAAATTAGCTTGACTTTTCATGGTTTCCTTTTTTGGTAACGGTTAAGTTGTTGCACGGAAATTCCCGTGAGTGGTTCGAACGGCGCCATGAAGCCTAACGCCAAAGTTAATCGGTGCCGGAGGCCATAAAGCCGCAGGGCACCAATACAGGCCGTGACAATGCAGAAGGCATGGCCTGTGTTGGCGTCCGCGCTGAACGACCAGTAAGGCAGCTGCGGTGTGCAAATACCTTTGCGATACACATCATCTTTGAACCTTGAGATCCTTCCTGGCGATCTGGCAAAATGCAGGCAAGAACGTGTCAATAGCGCTTATTTTGCGCTCTAGATGTTCTAGCCATGTTTCCACCTTTGTGGAGTGGTCAAGGCCGTCAAAGAAGCGATTCACGAGTGCGATTGCACCGTCAGAAAGCAGGAGTTGCCCGATATCTCGTTGCTTTCGCAACTCAGCCATAGCATTTTTCATCTCTTCCTCAAGCCGCTTTTCTCCGTCGGGAGGCAAGTCCTTGCAGAGCCGAAAGAACGTCAGGTTTGTATCTGCATGCTCACGCACATGATGTGTGGATTCAATAATGGATATATATGCTGCGGCACGACGCTCCCACCATTTTTCTGAATAGAACCTACGCAGCGCAAACCTTGCGGTTAGATAGGCAGAGATGATCGCGACGACTAGGCTCATCGCTATTGTGATCAACGGGGCAACGGCGATTACTTGCTGGAGGTCCATAGTTTCAGATGCCTAGTGAGGCGCTTAACAAATACCGCATGCTTACTTTAGCGGACTCTCTCTGCTCAAAGACTGAATGTTTGTTTGAATGTTCATTCAGTTCTCTAAACGAAGAAGTAACGTTGTTTTCCCCCGCAACGTAAAGAATAGGAT
>JBIPME010000504.1:0-6906 GCA_044369275.1 Rhodoferax sp. | reverse complement strand
GCTCAGCCAATTTTTGGCGCTTGCAAAGCAATACTTGCAAATCCCTTTAAAAAACATTTGACGCAAGCCACAAGTGCTGCCATAATAGTGGGCTTCGCTTGAAAAAGTATGAAGGTTCTGCCCAAATGGAAGTTATGCGAATGGTTTGCGTAACCTACAGCGGGCCCAAGACTGGCTTGGTGTGGTGCTCAATTTGAGTGCTGCTGCAGGTGCAAGTTGGGAATAATGAAATGATCCAAACTGAATCTCGATTGGAAGTCGCTGACAACACAGGCGCAAAGTCCGTGCTCTGCATTAAGGTGCTGGGTGGGTCTAAGCGTCGCTACGCAAGTGTTGGCGATATTATTAAAGTTACTATTAAAGAGGCTGCTCCACGCGGACGCGTCAAAAAAGGCGAAGTCTATAGTGCTGTAGTTGTTCGTACCGCCAAGGGCATTCGTCGTAGCGATGGCTCTTTGGTTAAATTCGATGGCAATGCGGCGGTTTTGCTCAATGCCAAATTGGAGCCGATCGGAACACGTATTTTTGGACCTGTGACGCGCGAATTGCGCACAGAAAAGTTCATGAAAATCGTGTCTTTGGCACCAGAAGTTTTGTAAGGACTGGCAATGAATAAGATTCGCAGTGGTGACGAAGTCATCGTTATCGCAGGCCGCGATAAAGGCAAGCGTGGGAAAGTTTCGTTGCGTAAAGATGATTCCTATCTGATTGTAGATGGCGTAAATCTGGTTAAAAAGCACACAAAACCCAATCCAATGAAGTCTGTGGTTGGTGGCATTGTTGAGAAAACAATGCCCATACACCAGTCTAATGTGGCGATATTCAACGTGGCTACCGGCAAGGCTGACCGCGTTGGAATCAAAGTTTTGGCAGATGGTAAGCGCGTTCGCGTTTACAAATCGAGCGGCGAACAAATCAAGGTGGCTTAAAAATGGCACGTCTTCAACAACATTACCGCGAAAAAGTGGTTTCTGATTTAACCGCAAAGTTTGGCTACAAGTCTGCAATGCAGGTGCCTAGACTCACAAAAATCACCCTGAACATGGGTGTGAGCGAAGCAGTGGCCGATAAAAAAGTCATGGACCATGCTGTCAATGATTTGACAAAAATTGCAGGTCAAAAGCCCGTTGTCACCAAGTCTAAAAAGGCAATTGCCGGATTCAAGATCCGTGAAGGCCAAGCGATTGGCTGCATGGTGACTTTGCGCGGCGTGCAAATGTATGAATTCTTAGATCGATTTGTTACGGTCGCCCTGCCACGTGTGCGGGACTTCCGGGGTATCTCTGGACGTGCTTTTGATGGTCGCGGAAACTACAACATCGGTGTAAAAGAACAGATCATTTTCCCTGAAATTGAATACGACAAAGTAGACGCTTTGCGTGGACTCAATATCAGTATCACCACGACCGCAAAGACAGATGAGGAGGCTAAGGCGCTTCTTGCTGGCTTCCGCTTCCCATTTAAGAATTGAGGTGACTTGTGGCTAAGATGGCTTTAATCGAGCGCGAGCTCAAGCGCGACAAATTGGTTGCCAAGTATGCAAAAAAGCATGCTGAATTCAAGGCAATCGCGACCGATGCGAAAAAAACGGATGAAGAGCGCGCTGCGGCACGTTTGAGTTTGCAAAAATTACCACGTAACGCAAACCCAACACGCCAGCGCAACCGTTGTTCCATTACGGGTCGCCCTCGCGGTACGTTCCAGCACTTTGGTCTAGGGCGTGCGAAGATTCGTGAAATGGCTTTTGCTGGGGAAATTCCCGGCGTTGTCAAAGCTAGCTGGTAAGCAGTAGGAGAATTAAAATGAGTATGAGTGACCCTATTGCCGACCTTTTGACGCGCATTCGCAATGCGCAGATGGTTGCAAAAACCGTAGTTATGGTTCCATCTTCCAAGGTAAAAGTTGCGATTACGCAAGTTTTACAAGAAGAGGGCTATATCGACAGCTACAAAGTTTCTACCGAAGGTGGAAAATCTGAACTTCAAATTACATTGAAGTATTACGCCGGACGCCCTGTGATTGAACGGATCGAAAGAGTAAGTCGTCCAGGACTGCGCGTTTACCGTGGCAGCGAGGCAATACCACAGGTCCAAAATGGCCTTGGCGTTGCTATTATCACCACCCCACGTGGTGTCATGACCGATCGTAAAGCGCGCGCAGCCGGAGTTGGTGGCGAAGTGCTTTGCTACGTCGCATAAACCTGCAAGGAGAAAAAATATGTCCCGTGTAGGTAAATTACCAGTAAGCCTTCCAGCTGGTGTCGATATAACAATCCAAGAAGAGTTCATCAGTGTCAAAGGCACTGGCGGTACTCTGACAATGGCCCAGAATAAATTGGTTCGTGTTAGCAACGATACTGGCAAGGTAAGCTTTATACCAGCCAATACATCCCGCGAAGCGAATGCTCTTTCCGGAACGATTCGCCAGTTGGTTAACAACATGGTGATTGGCGTTTCCAAAGGCTTTGAGAAAAAACTCAATTTGGTCGGTGTTGGATACAAAGCACAAGCAACAGGCGCCAGATTAAATTTGGCAGTGGGTTATTCGCATCCTGTCAATATTGATATGCCTGTGGGAATTACGGTCGCAACACCAACGCCCACAGAGATTCTCATTAAAGGTGCTGACCGCCAGCGTGTAGGTCAGATCGCCGCTGAAATTCGTTCGGTTCGTCCGCCTGAGCCCTATAAAGGCAAAGGCATTCGCTACTCGGATGAAAAGATCGCGATTAAAGAAACCAAGAAGAAATAAGGAGCTGCAAAATGTTGACCAAAAAAGAGCAACGTCTTCGCAGAGCGCGTCAGACAAGAATACGTATCGCAAACCAAGGCGCTGCACGGTTAACCGTCAATCGTACCAACTTGCATATTTACGCAAGTGTGATTTCGGGCGACGGAGGAACCGTTATCGCGACTGCCTCAACGGTAGAAGCTGATATTCGCAAAGTATTGGGTGCCACTGGAAAAGGCGGAAATGTAACCGCAGCACAAATGATCGGCAAACGGGTTGCAGAAAAAGCCCAAGCTGCTGGTGTTGTGAAAGTGGCATTTGACCGCGCAGGTTTTGCGTACCATGGCCGAGTGAAGGCGCTAGCAGATGCTGCGCGTGAAGCTGGCTTGCAGTTCTAAGCAGATCGGAAATTAAGATGGCTAAAGTTCAAGCAAAAATGCAAGGTAAAGCAGACGGTCCAGAAGACGGTTTGCGAGAAAAAATGATCGCGATCAATCGCGTCACCAAAGTGGTAAAAGGCGGACGTATATTAGGCTTCGCTGCATTGACTGTCGTTGGTGATGGCGATGGCCGCATTGGTATGGGCAAGGGCAAATCTAAAGAGGTGCCCGCCGCTGTACAGAAAGCAATGGAAGAAGCGCGTAGAAATATGCTCAAAGTTGCTTTGAAAAATGGCACCATCCACCACAAAGTGATGGGTCACCATGGTGCAGCAAGTGTAATGATGGCACCTGCCCCAAAGGGAACAGGGATTATTGCAGGCGGACCTATGCGTGCGGTTTTTGAGGTTTTGGGTATTACCGACATTGTCGCTAAAAGCCATGGCTCAACAAATCCATACAACATGGTTCGTGCAACATTGCATGCACTTTCTGTTTGTACGACGCCAGCTGTTGTTGCAGCTAAGCGCGGTAAAACAGTTGAAGAACTGTTCGTCTAAGCGGAGATTCAATCATGACAACACCATCTACAGTTAAAGTTCAATTGGTACGTAGTCCTATTGGCTGTAAAGAATCTCACAGAGCTACGGTACGTGGCTTAGGTTTGCGAAAAATCGGAAGCCAAAGTGAGTTAGAAGATACTGCTGCAGTACGCGGAATGATTAATAAGATCAGCTATCTGGTCAAAGTTCTCTGAGAGGATAATAATGGAACTCAATGACATCAAGCCAGCTGATGGCGCCAAACATTCAAAAAGACGTGTTGGTCGTGGCATAGGATCTGGTTTGGGAAAAACTGCAGGTCGTGGCCATAAGGGTCAGAAATCGCGTTCCGGTGGTTACCATAAAGTAGGTTTCGAAGGTGGGCAAATGCCTATGCACCGTCGTTTGCCAAAACGTGGTTTTAAATCACAAACTTTGAAGTACAACGCTGAAATCACGTTGGGCGCATTGAATCTGCTGGATTTAAAAGAAATCACCGTAGTTGCACTCAAAAAAGTTGGTGCGATAGCTGAAATTGCTAAGGTCGTAAAAGTAATTGGTACAGGTGTCATTACCAAGCCAGTTAACTTGGTTGGCGTAGGTGCAACCGCATCTGCAAAGACAGCGATTGAAGCTGCTGGCGGTAGTGTCGCTTAAGCTGCATTTACGGAAGATATTAAGTGGCAACTAACGTAGCTCAAATTGCAAAAACAGGTAAGTTTGGTGACTTACGTCGCAGACTGATGTTTTTGCTTTTAGCATTGGTCGTTTATCGCATTGGTGCGCATATACCTGTCCCTGGCATTGATCCCGTGCAATTGCAGCAATTGTTCAAAAGTCAGCAAGGCGGCATATTGAGTTTGTTCAATATGTTTTCTGGTGGTGCATTATCTAGATTTACGATCTTTGCACTTGGCATAATGCCTTATATTTCAGCATCAATCATAATGCAGCTACTTACGTATGTTGTTCCAATGTTTGAGCAGCTGAAGAAAGAAGGTGAGGGTGGTAGACGAAAAATCACCCAATATACGCGGTATGGAACTTTAGGCTTAGCATTATTTCAGTCGGTAGGTATTGCAATCGCATTGGAAGCATCGGATCGTTTGGTAATTAGCCCTGGATTCGGTTTTAGATTAACGTCAATGATTACGCTTACATCTGGAACCATGTTTTTAATGTGGCTTGGTGAGCAAATAACTGAACGTGGTTTGGGTAATGGAATATCAATATTGATATTTAGTGGAATTGCAGCGGGATTACCTGGTTCTATTGGTAGCTTAATTGAGCTCGTTAACTCTGGTTCTATGCATACTGCTGTGGCTTTGTTGATTATTGTTTTGGTTGCTGCTGTTACATATTTTGTTGTATTTGTTGAGCGTGGCCAGCGAAAAATTTTGGTTAACTACGCTAGAAGACAAGTCGGTAACAAGGTTTATGGTGGACAGTCCTCGCATTTGCCCTTAAAGCTAAATATGGCCGGTGTGATACCTCCTATATTTGCGTCCTCCATCATTTTGTTGCCTGCGACTATTGCTACATGGTTTGGAGATAATGCTGGCTTAGGTTGGTTGAAGGATATATCTAGTACATTAAGCCCAGGGCAACCAGTTTATGTTGCTTTGTATGCTGCCGCTATTGTGTTCTTTTGCTTTTTTTATACTGCTTTAGTTTTCAACAGCAGAGAAACTGCAGATAACTTGAAGAAAAGCGGTGCTTTTATTCCTGGAATTCGACCTGGTGAAAATACTGCAAAGCATATAGACAAGATACTGTTAAAGCTAACGCTTGCGGGTGCTATTTATATTACCTTCGTGTGTCTTTTACCAGAGTTTTTGATTCTTAAATACAATGTTCCTTTCTATTTTGGTGGAACATCCTTGTTGATTATTGTTGTTGTGACCATGGATTTTATGGCTCAAGTGCAAAATTATTTGATGTCGCAGCAATACGATTCGTTATTGAAAAAAGCCAACTTTAAATCCTGATGCCATTAATTTGAATTTTTGATGTTGGATTTATAAGTTTTTTGAATTGAGTTAGTTTAAATCGCAGGCTTCGCGCGATTCAAAGTCGAAGCAGGGCGTAAATTTAGGAGAGAAATATGAAAGTTTCAGCTTCGGTGAAGAAAATTTGCCGTAACTGCAAAGTTATTCGCCGCAAAGGTGTTGTTCGTGTGATTTGTACAGATCCACGTCATAAACAACGTCAAGGTTAATTGCAAGAGTTTTAGAGGACGAAAATGGCACGTATCGCTGGCATCAATATTCCGCCGCAAAAACATTCAGAGATTGGCTTGACTGCTATTTTTGGAATAGGTCGTACACGCGCTCGCAAGATTTGCGAAGCATGTGGAATTGCTTACTCCAAAAAAATCAAAGATTTGACAGACGGTGATTTAGAAAAAATTCGCGACCAAATCAATCAATTAACGATTGAGGGTGATTTGCGACGTGAAACAACTATGAATATCAAACGCTTGATGGACATTGGTTGTTATAGAGGCTTTCGTCACCGCCGTGGCTTGCCTATGCGTGGACAGCGGACTCGTACTAATGCACGGACGCGCAAGGGGCCACGTAAGGCTGCTGCATCTTTGAAGAAATAAATAGGTAGATTTATAATGGCAAAAGCTCAAACAAATAGTGCGGCCCAGCGCGTTCGCAAAAAGGTAAGAAAAAATGTAGCTGATGGGATTGCCCATGTGCATGCATCTTTTAATAATACAATTATCACCATTACCGATCGTCAAGGAAATGCCTTGTCTTGGGCGTCTTCTGGTGGGCAGGGTTTTAAAGGCTCTCGCAAATCAACGCCTTTTGCTGCGCAGGTGGCTTCAGAGGTTGCGGGTCGCGCTGCCGTTGAGCAAGGCATTAAAAACCTTGATGTGGAAATCAAAGGTCCCGGTCCTGGTCGTGAATCGTCTGTTCGTGCACTCGCAGCGCTTGGTATTCGTATCAATGTGATTGCAGACGTAACACCTGTTCCTCATAATGGTTGCCGCCCACAAAAACGGCGTCGTATTTAATTTATTAACAAGCCCACCGCCATTAAATGTATTTAATGGCTCCCGCTTAAACGGCGGAAGATGACATAAAGGAAGTTCAAGTGGCACGCTATCTAGGTCCCAAAGCAAAATTATCACGCAGAGAAGGAACAGATTTGTTTCTCAAGAGCGCTCGCCGCTCTATTAGTGATAAAGCAAAATTTGATTCAAAACCCGGTCAACATGGTCGTACCTCGGGTACCCGTAC